>NZ_CAXTBY010000053.1:0-25049 GCF_964242245.1 uncultured Methylobacterium sp.
GGTGCTCCGGCATCCGGGAGGACCATTCTCCCTGGAACAGGTCGATCACGTTCTGGGCGGACGGTGCAACGTCCACGAGCTTGTTCGATTCGGTCATCGCGTCCATCGAAAGGAGTGTGGGCTGCTGCGTTCCGTTCGATCTCCTGACCCATGACAGCGAACGGACGATTGCGGCTCCGCAACAGCTCAAGGACCTGATCCAGTCGATTCCCATGTACAGGCACTGTGTCTAGCGGAGCTGCGCTTTCGGCATCAGGCTTCCCGCAGCCCAGCATACCGGGCTTGTCAACGGACGCAGGCATGGCGCAACTGGAAACGAGGCCGCGATGACGACCGGGGGCGCGGTCCGATCGGACCGTCACCGGCCCTCGGGACCGCATCGACCGGCTACACCCGGGGGCGCCGGGATGGCAACAGATCAGGGAAGCGCTTGATGTCGAACACCCCCTACATCCCCGGAAGCATGCGCCAAGTCTGCTTCCACGGCGGCGGCGGGCCGGAGGTGATCGGCATCGAGACGGCGCCGTTGCCCGTGGCTGGTCGGGGCCAGGTTCTGATCGAGGTGGTCGCGGCCGGCGTCAACCGGCCGGATGTGATGCAGCGCGGCGGGAAATATCCCCCGCCGCCGGGGGCGACCGGGGTGCCCGGGCTCGAAGTGTCCGGGTGCATCGCAGCGCTGGGCGAGGGGGTGTCGGCACTCGGGGTGGGGGACGAGGTCTGCGCGCTGGTGATCAGCGGCGGTTACGCCGAATTCGCGGTGGCGGAAGCCGGCCACTGCCTGCCCAGGCCCAAGGCCCTGACGCTGGTCGAGGCCGGCGGCATCCCGGAGACGTTCTTCACCGTCTATTCCAACGTGGTCCAGCGCGGCCGGCTGGCCTCCGGCGAGACCTTCCTGGTGCATGGCGGATCGAGCGGCATCGGGTCGACCGCGATCCAGGTGGCCAAGCAGATGGGCGCCCGCGTGCTGACGACGGCGGGCTCGGCCGAGAAGTGCCGGTTCTGCGAGGAGCTCGGCGCCGATGCGGCGATCAACTACCGCGAGGCGGACTTCGCCGAGGAGGTCCAGCGGCTGACCGACGGCAAGGGCGTCGACGTGATCCTCGACATGATCGGCGCGAGCTACCTCGCGGGCAACATCGCCTCGCTCGCGGTCGAGGGACGCCTCGTGCTGATCGCCCTGATGGGCGGCTACAAGGTCGAGGCGCTCAACATTACGCCGATCATGCTCAAGCGCCTGACCTTCACCGGCGCCACGCTCCGCCCGCGCCCGAACGCCGAGAAGGCCGCGATCGCGGACGGCCTGCGGCGGGACGTGTGGCCGATGCTCGACGCGGGCGCGATCCGGCCGGTGATCCACGCGACCTTCCCGCTGGAGGAGGCGCGGGCGGCGCACGCGCTGATGGAGTCGAGCGCCCACCTCGGCAAGATCCTGCTCGTCACCGGCCGCTGAGGCGCGGCACCGCCGGGAGGAACCCGCGCCCGCGGCCCTGCGTTGGCCGGATCACGGATGCGCGCCGGTCCCGGCGCGTGCGACGCCCGTACGGCGCGCAGGTGAGGTGTTTGAGATGGCTGAGAAGTTGCCCAACGAGAGCGCACGGCAGGGCGAGCGCGGCAAGTCGATGCTGTGGGTGCTGGGCGCGAGCCTCGTGCTCCTGGTGATCGCCACGGTGGGCCTCCTCACCTGGAACGGCGCGAACTCGCCGAAGGACTACGCCAGCCAGAGCCAGGACGGCTCGCGCAAGGAGGTCACCGGCTCGGTGAGCGGTCAGGCGAACGGGCCGTCCTCGGCTAACAGCGGCGGTGTCCCGGCCGGAAACCCATCCTATCCGCAGCCGTCGCAGCCCTCCGCCAACGGAACCCCGAAGTAGCGTCCCTTGCGCGCCCGGCCCGCCGTCAGCGGGTCGGAACCGGTGTCTCGCCGCGGTAGTCGTAGAAGCCGCGCTTGACCTTGCGGCCGAGCCAACCCGCCTCGACGTACTTCACCAGGAGCGGGCAGGGACGGTACTTCGAGTCCGCCAAGCCCTCGTAGAGCACCTGCATCACCGACAGGCAGGTGTCGAGGCCGATGAAGTCGGCGAGTTGCAGCGGGCCCATGGGATGGTTCGCGCCGAGCCGCATCGCGGTATCGATCGACTCCACCGAGCCGACGCCCTCGTAGAGGGTGTAGATCGCCTCGTTGATCATCGGCAGCAGGATGCGGTTGACGATGAAGGCCGGGAAATCCTCCGACATCGTCGAAGTCTTGCCGAGCTTGGCAATGAACGCCTTGGCCGACTCGTAGGTCGGGTCCTCGGTGGCGATGCCGCGGATCAGCTCGACGAGCTGCATCACCGGCACCGGGTTCATGAAGTGGATGCCGATGAAGCGCTCGGGCCGGTCGGTCGAGGCGGCGAGCCGCGTGATCGAGATCGACGAGGTGTTGGTCGCGACGAGTGCGTCCGGACGGAGCGACGGGCACAGGGTCGAGAAGATCTGGCGCTTGGTCGCCTCGTTCTCGGTCGCGGCCTCGATCACGAGGTCGCAGGGACCGAGGTCCTCGAAGCTTCGCGCCGGGACGACGCGCTCCCGGACGTCACGGCGCTGGCCCTCGCTGATCGTGCCCTTGGCGACCTGCCGGGCGAGGTTGCCGTCGATGCTCGCGAGACCCGAGTTGAGGCGCTCGGCATCGCGGTCGTTCAGCAGCACGTCGAGGCCGGCCGCGGCGCAGACGTGGGCGATGCCGCTGCCCATCTGCCCGGCACCGATGATGCCGACGCGCTTGATATCGATGCCCATCTCTCGATCCGTGCCCCCGACGCTCACAACCGGAGCGGCTGCCGAGCTTACACCAGTCGCGCGATCCGGCAGCCTCGTCGAAGCGGGCCGGAACGCACGGGTCCCGCCTTCTAGACCCTTCCGGGGCTGCTGTGGAACCCGTAGCACGCCGCACCGGACCATGGGCGGACAGGATGATGCGCCGGCTCAGCCGCCGCTCAGCCGCCCTTGGCCTTTCCGATCTCCGCCTGCAGGGCCGGCACCACCTGGAACAGGTCGCCGACGAGGCCGTAATCGGCCACCTGGAAGATCGGCGCGTCCTCGTCCTTGTTGATCGCCACGATGACCTTCGAGTCCTTCATGCCGGCCAAGTGCTGGATCGCCCCGGAGATGCCGACCGCGACGTAGAGGTCCGGCGCCACGACCTTGCCGGTCTGGCCGACCTGCCAGTCGTTCGGCGCGTAGCCCGCATCCACCGCAGCGCGCGAGGCGCCGACCGCGGCGCCGAGGCTGTCGGCTAGCGGCTCGATCAGCTCCTTGAACTTGTCCGAGGACCCCAGCGAGCGGCCGCCCGAGACGATGATCTTGGCCGCCGCCAGCTCCGGTCGATCGGATTGGGCGATCTCCTCGCCCTTGAACGTCGAGCCGCCGGCCGCGGAGGCTGCCGCGCTCACCGCCTCGACGGGTGCCGCCGCGCCGCCCTCGCCCGCCGCCTTGAACGCGGCGGTGCGGACGGTGATGACCCGCTTGCCGGGGCCGGCCTGGACGGTCTGGATCGCGTTGCCGGCGTAGATCGGACGCTCGAACGTGTCGGGGGAGATGACCGTGATGATGTCGGAGATCTGAGCGACGTCCAGCAGCGCGGCCACGCGCGGCAGGATGTTCTTGCCGGTGGTCGTCGCCGAACAGACGATGGCGTCGTAGGGCTCGCTGAGCGCGACGATCAGCGCGGCGACCGGCTCGGCGAGGTCGTGGTCGTAGACCGCGTCCTCGGACAGCAGCACCTTCTCGACGCCGTCGAGCCGGGCCGCAGCCTCGGCCGCCGGCCTGCTGCCGGCGCCGAGCACCAGGGCGTGGATCGGTCCGCCGAGCTGCCCGGCGGCAGTGAGCGCCTTCAGCGTGCCGTCCTTGATCTCGGACCCGGAATGCTCGACGAGGAGGAGGGTGGTCATCGGTTCAAGCCTCGAATGTGACGGGACGGACGCACGGCCGCGCGCGGGAGCGCTGTCCGGACGGATCAGATGACGCCGGCTTCGCCCCTGAGCTTCTGCACCAATTCGGCGGCTGACCCGACCTTGATGCCGGCCGACCGGCCCGGCGGTTCGGTGGTCTTCAGGATCTTCAGCTTCGGGGTCACGTCGATCCCCAGCGCCTCCGGCGCCAGCTCCTCCAGCGGCTTCTTCTTCGCCTTCATGATGTTGGGCAGCGAGGCGTAGCGCGGCTCGTTGAGGCGCAGGTCCGTCGTGACGACAGCCGGCAGCGTGAGGCTCACGGTCTGCAATCCGCCGTCGACCTCGCGGGTGACATCGACGGTGCCGTCGCCGAACTCCAGCTTGAACGCGAAGGTGCCCTGCGGCCAACCCAGCAGCGCAGCGAGCATCTGGCCGGTCTGATTGGAATCGTCGTCGATCGCCTGCTTGCCGAGGATGACGAGTCCGGGGTTCTCCTTATCGACCACAGCCTTGAGGATCTTGGCGACCGCGAGCGGTTCGCAGTTCACGTCGGTCTTCACCAGGATCGCCCGGTCGGCGCCCATGGCAAGTGCGGTGCGCAGCGTCTCCTGGGATTGCTGCGGCCCGATCGAGACGGCCACGATCTCGCTGACCTTGCCCTTCTCCTTCAGGCGGATCGCCTCCTCGACGGCGATCTCGTCGAAGGGGTTCATCGACATCTTGACGTTGGCGAGCTCGACCCCGGAGCCGTCGGCCCTGACCCGGATCTTCACGTTGTAATCGACCACCCGCTTGACGGGCACCAGAACCTTCATGGCGGTCAACGTCCTCCGCGCGCACGTTTTCTTGTCGGGAGAGCCGGCCTGGAGACGCCGGCGGCTCGTACAGGGAGCGGACCGTAGCGGCCACATTTCCGCCTTGTCAACGCGACGCCGTCGCCGGCGGCAGCCCGGCTCAAGGTCCGAACCCCCTCGCGCGCGGCCAACGGTCCCGTACCGTTGTGATGCCCGGCAGCGCACCGAACGGCAGCCTCCGGAGGCGGGCAGCGGATCGCAGCGTGTCCGCGGGGCTGATCCGGGAATGGTCGTGGCGACCATTCCCGGATCAGGGCTGCCCGTTCTGGCAGCCGTAGGGCGGCACCGCCCGCGGGAAGCGCTCCATGATGCGTGCGCAGCCCCATTCGCGGATCGGCGCCGGCAGGCGGGCGTTCACGTCGATGCCGATCTCATCGTAGGGCGAGGACCCGGCCGTGACGTGGCTGTACCACTTCCAGCCCAGGATGCCGGTGAGCGTCAGGGCTCCGACCAGGATCGCCGCGACGACGATCGAGACCGCGCCGGACCCGAGCCTCCGCCGCGCGCCGTCCGTCCGCCTCACCGATTCTTGCCCGGCACCCAGAGCACGTCGTCGACGCCGTCCGCGTTGGCGGCGCGGCTCGCGACGAACAGGAAGTCGGAGAGACGATTGAGGTACTTGAGCGCCTCGGCCGAGACGACCTCGCCCTCGGTGGCGGCCAGCGCGACCGCGTGGCGCTCAGCCCGGCGGCAGACGGTGCGCGCGAGGTGGAGCGCGGCGGCCGCGGGCGAGCCGCCCGGCAGGACGAAGGATTTCAGCGGCGCGATGTTCGCGTTCAGCGCGTCGATGTCGGCTTCCAGGCGCGCCACCTGTGACGCCACGATCCGCAGGGGCTCGTAGGCGGGCGGCGCATCGCTCTGCGGGGTCGCGAGGTCCGCGCCGAGGTCGAACAGGTCGTTCTGGATCGCGCCGAGCATCGCGTCGAGGCGCGGCTCGGCGTGCAGGCGCGCGAGGCCGACGCAGGAGTTGGTTTCGTCGACGGTGCCGTAGGTCTCGATGCGGAGATCCGCCTTCGAGCGGCGCTGCCCGTCGGCGAGCGCCGTCGTGCCCGTGTCGCCGGTGCGCGTGTAGATGCGGTTGAGGGTGACCAAGACCGGATACGCGCTCTCAGGATCAGAAGGTGTAGCCGAGCTTGCCGCCGAAGTTGGTCAGGCCGCGGTTGTTCACGCAGAGACCGGCGTTCGACATGTGCTCGACGGTGGCCATAATGCTCCAATGCTCGCTCAGGCGGAAGCCCAGGGCGGCGGCCTCGCGGAACAGGGGCGAACAGCCCAGAGCGTTTAACCTGAGGTTGATCAGGGATTTCTCGCCCGTCGCGCCGTCGTGGACCGCGCCGCCGAAGAAGCCTTCGAGGAAGACGATGTTGTTGAAGGTCTGCGGGAACAGGTCCACCGTCCAGGTGGCGCCGAGGTAGGCGTAGCTGGTGCGGCCGCCGAAGTTGTAGCTGCCGCCCACCGTCGGGCGCGGGACGAAGGACTGCCAGAACGGATCGAGGCTCACCAGGGGCTTGGCGAACAGGATTTCGCCGTTGACGTTGTTCGTGCCGCCTTCCGCGCTGCCCGGGTCCTGAACCGCGCCGCCGACGCGGACCTCCGAGACGATGCTGAGCGGCTGAACCGGAGCCGTGTAGGCGGCCCGCGGCGCGGGGCCGAGATCGGCCGCCAAGGCGGGCAGGGTCATCGCCAGGGCCAGGGCGCCGACGAGCGGGCGACACGAGATGGACAGCATGCAGGAGGGATCCGGTTGAGCCCGCATCCCTAGCACGAAGGACGGAGCGCCCGGCAGCGCGGCCGAGGGCGTTTCATCCGTGACGGCCCCGATTGCCGCCCGGTGCGGCCCCCCGGTCACAGTCTCAGGCCGAGCGCCACCACGCCACCCCCATGATCACGAGGATCGCCACGAACTGGAGCAGGACGCGCAGGCGCATCAGCCGCTGCGACAGGTTGGCGTCGCCGCCGCGCATCATGTTGGCGAGGCCGATAAGCAGGATCACCGCCACCGCGAGGCAGGCGACGAGGACGACGGAATTGCCGGACATGAATTAAGCGACCTCGACAGCGTGCGATGCACCATCATAGGGGCTTCGCGGCGACGACGGCAGGGACGAAGCGCCGCTGCCGCATCCGTGACACGAGGCCGCCCCGCCGCTCAATTGCGGCGCAGCAGCCGCTCGAAGTAGTCGAGCTCTTCCCGGGCACGGGTCGGGTCGCCGAGCTTGCGCCGCAGCTCCTCCATGATCCGCCGGGCGCGCTGCACGGCCGACTCGTCGGCCGTCGGAACCTTGACGCGGCCGTCGCTCATGTCGCGGCCGCGGGTCGGGCGGCCGAGCGGGTCATCGTCCTTGGCGCCGGCCTGTCCCTGCTGCCCGGGCGCTTGGCCGTCCGGCTTGTCGCCCTGGCCCTCGCCCTCGGCCATCTCCTGCATCTGCTGCTGCATGCCCTCGGCGCCACGCTTCAGCCCGTCGAGGGCACGGCCCTGCGCATCGACCGCATCCCCCTCCTGGCCCTGCTTCAGGGCGTTCTCCGCCTCGCGCATGGCATCCTCGGCATCGGCGAGTCCCTCCTCGCCCTTCATGCCGTTCTCCTTCATGCGCTTCTCGAGGTCCTCCAGGCGCTGGCGCAGCGCCTGCTGCCGCTCGCCGACGCCGCCCTGCTGGCCCTCGCCCTTCTGTCCCTCGCGACCTTGCTGGCCGCGCTGGCCCTGCTGACCGGGAGACTGCTGTCCTTGACCCTGCTGCCCCTTCTGTCCGGGCTGCGGACGCTGGCCGCGCTGGCCCTGCCCGGACCCGGGCTTGTCCTGACCCTCCTTGAAGGTCTCGTCGCGCAGGCCCTGCTGATCGCGGGCCATCTGATCGAGCTCCTTCATCTGGCGCTGCATCGCGCGCGCGCTCGGATCCGATTTGCCGCCCTGCTCGGCGCTCTGAAGGTTCTCCAGGATGTTGCGCAACTGCTCCATCAGGCGCTGAGCCTCGGCGGTATCCCCGCGCTTCATCGCCTCGGCCATCTCCTGGAGCATCTTGTCGAGATCCTCCGGCGTGACCGTCTTCGACGGCTGACCCTGCTGGCTGCGCGCGCTCGGCTCGCGCGGTTCGCGGGATTGCTTCTCCGCCAGCTCCTTCATGAACTTGTCGAGCGCCTGCTTCAGGTCCTGGGTCAGGCGCTTGATCTCGTCGTCGGGGGCATTCTTATCGATCGCCTGCTTGAGACGGTCCTGCGCCTGCCGAAGCTGCTTCTCGGCGTCCGAGAGGTCGCCGTCCTCGATCTTGAGGGCCATCTCCCACAGGAGGTCTGCGACCTCCGTCAGGGCCGCGTCGGTGTCGGCCGCGCGCAGGCGCCGTGCCGCCGCCTTCAGGCCGAGGAAGACCGCGAGCTTGGGCGTGAACGGGTCGGGCGCGATCAGCAATGCGTCCAGCGAGGTCTGAACCCGGCGCCGGCCCTCGTCCGGCGTGACGACGAGGCGGCGGCGCTCCTCGGCGAGCGCGCGGGCCAGCGGGTCGCGGAAGGGGCGGGCGGGCAGCACCATGTCCACGGTCGGCGTGCGCCCTTCCTGGCCCGCCTCGTCCTTGACGACGATCGTGAAGCGCACCTTGCCCCCCGACCAGGGATTGTCGGTGAGGTCCACGAGCGTCTTGGTGTCGGCCTCGCCGCTCGCGTCCCCCGGCAGCGCCAGGGCGATCCGCGGCGGCGGCACCAGCGCGCGCGCGCCTCCGATCGGCTCGACGAGGCCTTCGGCCGAGGCGATCCCGTAATCGTCCTTGGCGCGGTAGGTCAGGTTGAAGGTCCCGCGCCCGTTGACCTCGGGGCCGCCGACGCTGCGCACCTCCGGCGGATGGTCGGGGATCGCCTCGACGATCAGGCGCTGGGTCTGGCCGGGCGCCGCGATGGTCAGCTCGGCGACCGGTCCGACCACCTGGAACCGGTCCTCGCGCAGGTCCGGCCGGGCCTCCTTGCCGGGCAGGGCTTTGAGGCCGGCGTCCGGGGTCAGGGTCGTCAGCGCCGGCCCCTCTCCCGCGATCCGCACGATGAGCTGGGCGTTCACCGGCGCGCGCAGGCGCTGCTCGCCGCCGGACATGGTGACGACGAGGGGCGGCATGCGGGTGTAGATCGGCGGATCGATCCAGCCGTCGATGCGGAAGCGCGGGCCGGCGGCGGCCGGTGCGTGCCAGTCGAAGGCGCTGCCGATCCGGTCGCGCCATTCCGGGCCGGCGACGAACAGGCTCGCGACGGCCGTGACCACGAGGAGCGCCCGCAGGGCGAACGGGTCGTGCCGCGTCATCCCCGGGCGCGGCAACCCGACGCGAAGGCGCGACACCGCGTCCGCCGCCCGGCGCTGGTGCAGCGTCCAGAGTGCGCGGGTGTCGGGGTCGTCGCTGCCGACCGCGAGCGTATCCCCGATCGCGGAAGCCGGCGCGTGCGCCAGGGCCGGGTCGCGCGCGGCCGCCTCGCGATCGATGCGGGCGAGCGCGGCGCGCCGGTCGGTGCGCCCGAGGCGCAGGAGCGGCACGAGACCGCCGAGGAATGCCAGCGCGAAGCCGGCGAGGCCGGCGATGCGCCAAGCCGGTGCGAGGTCGAGCCACAGCCCGAGGCAGGACACGGCGAGGAAGGCGAGCCCGACGCCGAGGCCGCGCCAGAGCACCGGCCACGCACGCTCCCACCGCCCCGCAGCGCCCGCCCGCGCCACCAGCCGGTCGAGCCGCGCCAAGGCGTCGGATCGCTTCGGATCGTCCCTGCTCACGCCGGTCATCGCCCCGCCGCCCCCCGCGCCTCTCGGCCGGGTGCCCTCCGGTTCAGGCTAGCATGGTGGGCATCCCGGGCCAGCGGGTCAAATCCGCTCAGGGCCGAGGCCCGATACCCCGAAGGTCAATCGTGCGACTGGATGAAGTTGCGCACCAGCGGATAGGTCTGGCCCTCCCACTTGCGGCCGGAGAACACGCCGTAATGGCCGACGCCGGCCTGGAGGTGGTGGCTGCGCATGTGCGGGGGGAGGCTGGTGCAGAGGTCGTGGGCGGCCATGGTCTGGCCCACCGCGCAGATGTCGTCGCGCTCACCCTCCACGGTCATCAGCGCGGTGCGGCGCACGCTGCGCATGTCGATCGGGTTGCCGCGGTAGGTGAGCTCGTTCTTGGCCAGCGTGTAGTCCTGGAACACCGTCTTCACGGTCTCGATGTAGAACTCCGCCGCGAGGTCGAGGACGGCGAAGTACTCGTCGTAGAAGCCGGCGATGGCCTCGGCCTTGCCGGTCTCGCCGTTGGCCATGTGCCAGAACAGGTCCGTGTGCCCCTGCACGTGGCGCTTGGTGTTCATGGCGACGAAGGCCGAGACCTGCATGAAGCCGGGATAGACCCGCCGCCCCGCGCCCTTGTGGCGGCGCGGCACCGTGGCGATGAGGTTCTTCTCGAACCACGCGATCGGCTTCGAGGTGGCGAGCGTGTTCACCGAGGTCGGGCTGATGCGGCAATCGACCGGACCGGCCATCAGCGTCATGCTGCGCGGGACCGCCGCATCCTTGGCCTCCGCCATCACGGCGGCGGCGGCGAGCGCCTGCACCGTCGGCTGGCACACGGCGAGCACGTGCCCGCCGCCCCGCATCGCCCTCAGGAACTGCATCAGGTGGTCGACGTAGTCGTCGAAGCCGAAGGCGCCCTCGGAGAGCGGCACGTCGCGGGCGTTGTGCCAGTCGGTGATGTAGACGTCGTGGTCGGGCAGCAGGGTCCTCACCGTGCCGCGCAGCAGCGTCGCGAAGTGGCCCGAGAGCGGCGCCACCACCAGCACCTTCGGCTGCTCGGTGTCGATGTCCTTGCGGAAGCGCAGCAGCGTGCCGAAGGGCGTGGCGAGAACCGGCTCCTCGGTGACCGGCACCTCCCGGTTGCCGACCTTCACCGTCTCGATGCCGTAGGCCGGCCGGGCGAAGGTCAGGCCGGTGCGCATCATCATCCGGGCGCCGGCCGACCACCACGTCACCGGTTCGCCCAGGCCCGCCCACGGCGAGACCGCCTGGTGCAGCACGCGGCCCCAGGCACGGGTCTGCTGCGCCAAGTCGCACTGCATCTCGAACGCATCGTACAGCATCGGACGGGCACTCGTGCGCGACCGTTCCGTCCTGCGGGCGATCACGGCTTCGGGGATGGGCTGATACGCCGCGACATGCTGCATCATCATGCATGCAGACTGGGCCTAGCGCGGAAGCGCCGCAACGTCGAAAAGTGCGAAGGTGCCGGCCTGTGCTTTCGCGGCATCAGGCCGCGACGGGCGCCGGCCCGGGCACCTCACCCGATCGCCCCGCTCGCGATCGTCACGCCCCCGTCCACCACGATCGCCTGCCCCGTCGTGAAGCGCCCGGCGGCAGACGCCAGGAAGATCGCCGCGCCCGCGATCTCGTCCGGCTCGCCGATCCGCCGGAGCGGCGCGCCGGAGGTCGCGGCCTCCAGCACCTTCGGGTCCTCCCACAGGGCGCGGGCGAAGTCGGTGCGGACCAGCCCGGGGCAGATGCAGTTCACCCGGACATTGTGCGGCCCGTACTCGACCGCGTAGTTGCGCGCGAGCTGCATGTCGGCGGCCTTGGAGACGTTGTAGGCGCCGATCACCGGCGAGCCCAACAGCCCGCCGATCGACGAGACGATGACGATCGCCCCGTCCCGCCGCGCGATCATGCCGGGGGCCGCGAGCTGGATCAGCCAGTGGTTCGAGAGGACGTTGTTGCTGAGGATCTTGGTGAATTGCCCGTCCGTGATGCCGGCGAGCGGCCCGTAATACGGGTTGCTCGCCGCGTTGCAGACCAGCACGTCGACCGCGCCGAACGTGTCGTGGGTCTCACCGATCAGGCGGACGAGGTCGTCCTTCACCGAGATGCTGGCGGGCACCGCGACGGCGCGGCCGGCCCCGTAGGCCGCCTCGATCTCGGCCACCACCACCGCGCAGGCCTCGCGCCTGCGCGACGACACCACCACCCGCGCGCCCTGCTCGGCCATGCGCAGCGCGATGGCGCGGCCGATGCCGCGCGACGAGCCGGTGATGACGGCGACCTTGCCGGTCAGGTCGAACAGCGACATCGGCCTCTCCCTCCCGCGTCCGTCGAAGCCTCGCCGGTCCGGTCCGCGGCTCCCAACGCCTCAGGCCCCGGCCTTGAGGGCGAAGGACCATGCGGCCTCGGCCAGTTGCGGCACGCGGGCGGCCATGTCGGCGGCGTGGTCGCTCGCGGCGGTTCCGGCCTTCATCCGCCCGGCGATGCCCTGGAGGATGCCGACCAGCCGGAACAGGTTGTAGGCGAAGTACCAGTCGAGGTCCGGCAACCCGTCGCGTCCGGTCTCGCGGCAGTAGAGTGCCACCGCCTCGTCCCGCATCGGGATGCCGAGGCGCGCGAGGTCGAGGCCGCCGAGGGCGCTGCGCCCGTCGGCCGGCAGCACCCAGTGCATCAGCAGGTAGCTGAAATCGGCGAGCGGATCGCCGAGCGTCGAGAGTTCCCAGTCGAGCACAGCCGCCACGCCGCCCCCGGAAAAGATCATGTTGTCGAGGCGATAGTCGCCGTGGACGATCGAGACCCGCGTCTGCTCCGGGACGGAGCGCGGCAGCCAGTCGATCAGCCGCTCGGCGGCCTCCAGGCGGTCGCCCTCGGCGGCGCGGTACTGCCTGGTCCAGCGCTCGACCTGCCGGGCGAAGTAGTTGCCAGGCCGGCCGTAATCGGCCAGCCCGATGGCCTCGTGGTCGGTGTTGTGGAGGCGGGCCAGCGTACCGATCATCGCCTCGTAGACGCGGCGGCGCTCCGTGGGCGCGAGGGCCGGCAGGGCCGCGTTCCAGTGCACCGCGCCCTCGACCGCCTCCATGACGTAGAACACCGCGCCGATGACGCCCGTATCCTCGCACAGCGCCTCGGCACGGGGCACCGGGAAGCCGGTGCCGTGCAGCGCGCCGATCAGCCGGAACTCGCGCTCGACCGCGTGCGCCGACGGGAGCAGGGCCCCGAAGGGTTTTCGCCGCAGGACGCGGGCGTGGCCCGGCGTCTCCAGGCGGTAGGTCGGGTTCGACTGTCCCCCCTTGAACTGGCGCACGCTCAGCGACCCGGAATAGCCGGCCACGTTTGCCCGCATCCAGCCGTCGAGCGCCGCCTCGTCGATGCGGTGGCGCGGCTCGACTGGTTTTGTGCCGGAGAAGGCGGCGTCCGGTCCGCCGCTCACGCCGCCGGGTCCTGGTTGGTGTGGCGGGCGAATTCGAGGCGCGCGATCGCGCGGTTGTGGACCTCGTCCGGCCCGTCGGCGAGCCTCAGCGTCCGGACGTGCGCGTAGGTCCGGGCGAGATCGAAATCGTCGCAGACGCCGGCGCCGCCATGGGCCTGGATCGCATCGTCGATCACCTTCAGCGCGATGCGCGGCGCGGCGACCTTGATCATCGCGATCTCGAGCTTCGCCCCCTTTGCGCCGACCTTGTCCATCATGTCGGCGGCCTTCAGGCAGAGCAGGCGCGTCATCTCGATGTCGATCCGGGCCTCCGCGACCCGCTGCTCCCAGACCGACTGGTCGGCGAGCCGCTTGCCGAAGGCGGTGCGCGACAGGAGGCGGCGCACCATCGCCTCCAACGCGGCTTCCGCCGCGCCGATGGTGCGCATGCAGTGGTGGATACGCCCCGGCCCGAGGCGCCCCTGCGCGATCTCGAAGCCGCGGCCCTCGCCGAGGATCAGGTTTTCCGCCGGCACGCGCACGTCCCGCAGGATGACTTCGGCGTGGCCGTGCGGCGCCTCGTCGTAGCCGAACACCGTGAGCAGGCGGCGGATCTCGACGCCCGGCGCGTCGAGCGGCACGAGGATCTGCGATTGCTGGCTGTGGCGCGGGGCGTCCGGGTCGGTCTTGCCCATCACGATCGCGACCTTGCAGCGGCGGTCGCCGACGCCCGTCGACCACCACTTGCGGCCGTTGACGACGTAGTGGTCACCGTCACGGCGGATCGCGGTGGCGATGTTGGTGGCGTCCGAGGAGGCCACATCCGGCTCCGTCATCAGGAAGGCCGAACGGATCTCCCCCGCCATCAGCGGCTTCAGCCAGCGCGCCTTCTGTGCGGCGCTGCCGTAGCGGTGCAGCACCTCCATGTTGCCGGTGTCGGGCGCCGAGCAGTTGAACACCTCCGAGGCCCAGGCGACCCGGCCCATCGCCTCGGCGCAGGGCGCGTAGTCGAGGTTGGTCAGCCCGGCGCCGCGGAATTCCGCCGTGTCGTGCTCGGGGGACGGGGGCAGGAACAGGTTCCACAGCCCTTCCGCCCGCGCCCGCTGCTTCAGGCCCTCGATGATTGCGGAGGGCGCCCAGCGGTCGGGCACCGTCGCGGCGGTCTCCGCCCGAACGGCGCCGAGCGCCGGGGAGACCTCGGCGGCCATGAAGTCGCGGACCCGCGCGAGCCAGCGCTCCTGCGTCGAGGACGGGGAAAAATCCAACGCTCCGCTCCCTGAACCCGCCGCCGTTCGTTCGCGCCTGAGTAGACCCAGCGTACTCCCGCTCGGATTCGCGGGACAACCCCAACGCCGCCCGAGGCTGAGACATCCCGCCCTGCCTCAGGCCCCGCCGCTCGATACCGGTCCTGCGAATTGCGAGGCGGATCAGGACGGTACGGGCGCGTCGCCCGCACGCGGAGGCGCTTGCGCCGGGCGGCCCTGAGGATTAATTAACCACCTGAAATCATTCGTCTTCCCCTGAAACGGCCCGGATGCGGTACATCGGGGCGTGCGGATCACATGAAGCGCCACCGGACGCGGCGGCTTCGTACACGGAAAGAGACCCTTGGCCGACAACGACGACAAGGGCGGCGCCGCAGCCCCGCCCGCCAGCGACATCAAGCCCGTCTCCATCACCGACGAGATGCGCCGCTCCTACCTCGATTACGCCATGAGCGTGATCGTAGCCCGCGCGCTCCCCGACGCGCGCGACGGCCTCAAGCCGGTGCACCGGCGCATCCTGTTCGCGGCCTACGAGAGCGGGCACCTGCCCGAGCGCAAGTACGTCAAGTCGGCCCGCATCGTCGGCGATGTGATTGGTCTCTACCACCCGCACGGCGACCAATCGATCTACGACGCCCTGGTGCGCATGGCGCAGGACTTCTCGATGCGCCTGATGCTCATCGACGGGCAGGGCAATTTCGGCTCCGTCGACGGCGATCCGGCCGCCGCCATGCGCTACACCGAGTCGCGGCTGGCCAAGCCCGCGACCGCGCTCTTGGCCGACATCGACAAGAACACCGTCGACTTCCAGCCGAACTACGACGAGTCGCGGGAGGAGCCCTCGGTGCTCCCCGCCCGCTTCCCGAACCTGCTCGTCAACGGCGCGGGCGGCATCGCCGTCGGCATGGCGACCAACATCCCGCCGCACAACCTCGGCGAGCTGATCGACGCCTGCATCGCGCTGATCGACGATCCGGGGCTCACCATCGAACAACTGACCGAGATCGTCCCCGGCCCCGACTTCCCGACCGGCGGCGCGATCCTGGGAAGAGCGGGCACGCGCCTCGCCTACGCCACCGGCCGCGGCTCGATCATCATGCGGGCCAAGTCCCACGTGGAGGAGCTGCGCAAGGAGCGCGAGGCGCTGATCTTCACCGAGATCCCGTATCAGGTGAACAAGGCGACGCTCGTCGAGAAGATCGCCGAGCTGGTCAAGGAGAAGCGCGTCGAGGGCATCTCGGACCTGCGCGACGAGTCCGACCGCGACGGCATGCGGGTCGTCGTCGAGATCAAGCGCGACGCGATGGCCGAGGTAGTACTGAACCAGCTCTACCGCTTCACGCCGCTGCAATCCTCGTTCGGCTGCAACATGGTGGCGCTGAACGGCGGCCGCCCCGAGCTGATGAACCTGAAGGACCTGCTCCAGGCCTTCATCGACTTCCGCGAGGAGGTGGTCTCCCGACGCACCAAGTTCCTGCTCAACAAGGCGCGCGAGCGCGCCCACGTGCTGTGCGGGCTCGCCATCGCGGTCGCCAACATCGACGAGGTGATCCGGCTGATCCGCACCTCGCCCGACCCGAACACGGCCCGCGAGGCGTTGATGGCGCGCGACTGGCCGGCCCACGACATCGCGCCCCTGATCGCGCTCGTGGACGACCCGCGCCACCGGGTGAAGGACGACGGCACCTATCGCCTCTCCGAGGTGCAGGCCCGCGCGATCCTGGATCTGCGCCTCCAGCGCCTCACGGCGCTCGGCCGCGACGAGGTCGGCGACGAGCTGAAGTCGCTCGCCGACGAGATCGCCGACTACCTCGACATCCTGCGCTCGCGGGTGCGCATCCAGACCATCGTCAAGGACGAGTTCGCCGAGGTGCGCACGCAGTTCGCCACGCCGCGCCGCACGGTGATCCTCGACTACGATTCGAGCGTCGACGACGAGGACCTGATCCAGCGCGAGGACATGGTCGTGACCGTGAGCCACGCCGGCTACGTCAAGCGCGTGCCGCTCTCGACCTACCGGGCCCAGCGCCGCGGCGGCAAGGGCCGCGCCGGCATGACGACCCGCGAGGAGGATTTCGTCACCCGCCTGTTCGTGGCGAGCACGCATACGCCGGTGCTGTTCTTCTCCAGCCAGGGCCAAGCCTACAAGGAGAAGGTCTGGCGCCTGCCGATGGCGGCGCCGAACGCGCGCGGCAAGGCGCTGGTCAACATCCTCCAGCTCCAGAACCAGGCCGAGCGCATCACCACGATCATGCCGCTGCCCGAGGACGAGGCGTCGTGGGAGACGCTGGACGTGATGTTCGCGACCGCCTCGGGCGGCGTGCGGCGCAACAAACTCTCCGACTTCGTGCAGGTGAACCGCAACGGCAAGATCGCGATGAAGCTCGATCCGGGCGACCACATCGTCCACGTCGAGATCTGCCGGCCCGAGCAGAACGTGCTGCTCACCACCGCCAACGGCCAGTGCATCCGCTTCCCCGTGGAGGATGTGCGCGTGTTCAAGGGCCGCGACTCCACGGGCGTGCGCGGCATCACGCTGGGCAAGGGCGACCGCGTCATCTCGATGACGATCCTGAACGGGTTCGAGGCGACGCCGGA
Organism: uncultured Methylobacterium sp.; assembly: GCF_964242245.1. Lineage (NCBI taxonomy): Bacteria > Pseudomonadati > Pseudomonadota > Alphaproteobacteria > Hyphomicrobiales > Methylobacteriaceae > Methylobacterium > uncultured Methylobacterium sp. The sequence goes on from NZ_CAXTBY010000053.1 coordinate 16,794, forward strand.
GGAGCGCGCCGGCTACCTCAAGATGAGCCGGGCCGTGCGCGGCGAGACCGCGGAGGCGGATGCGGGCGCCGATGCCGAGGAGAGCGTCGTCGAGGCCGCCGTGTCGCTCGAGCGCTACAACGACATGAGCCTGCACGAGCAGTTCGTGCTGACGCTCGCCGAGCGCGGCTACGGCAAGCGCACCTCGTCGTTCGAGTACCGGACCTCGGGCCGCGGCGGCAAGGGCATCAAGGCGATGGAGGTCAACGCCCGCAACGGCAGCCTCGTCGCCTCCTTCCCCGTGGAGGCCTCCGACCAGATCATGCTGGTCACCAATGCCGGCCAGCTCATCCGCGTGCCGGTGGACGACATCCGCGTCGTCGGGCGCGCGTCGCAGGGGGTGACGGTGTTCGACACCGCCAAGGACGAGCGCGTCGTCTCGGTCGAGCACATCGCGGGCGAGGACGAGACCGAGGACGCCTGAGCCGGCGGCTCAGAACTCGCGCAGCGTCTGCCTCAGCGTGGTCGTCGTGTAGGCGCTGCGGGCGAGCCCGCGGCGCTGGAGCGCCGGCACGAGCCCGTCGCAGATGCTGTCGATGTAGACGCGCGTCAGGCGATGGAACGGCGTCGCGATCAGGAAGCCGTCGCCGCCGACCTGGGCCATCGCATCGCCCATCATGTCGGCGACGTCGTCCGGGGTCCCGACGAGGTCGAGGGCGCCCGTCGTGCCGCTGTCCCTGACGAGCTGGCGCAGGGTCTTGGGGCTCGGCGATCCGCCCGGCTGCGTCTGGCAGAACTTGTCGAGCGCGCCCTGCTCGGCGTTGGTCGTCAGCGGCGGCAGCGGCGCGTCGAGGTCGAACTGCGAGAAGTCGATGTCGGTGAACGAGCTGAACAGCGCCAGCGCCCGTTCGGTGTAGCCCGGCGAGGCGAGCGCGCGCTCGTACTGCTCCTGCGCCTGCGCGCGGGTCTCGGCCACCACCGGCGCGATCAGGGACAGCACCTTGATGTCGTCCGGGTTGCGGCCAGCGCCCGCCGCGAGCCGGCGGATGTCGTCGCGGTAGCTCTTCATGCCCGCGATCCCCGTCGTGCTCGCGATGACCGAGTCGGCATGCGTCGCGGCGAAGAGGCGCCCGCGCGGCGAGCCGCCGGCCTGGATGTAGGCGGGCCGCCCCTGGGGCGGGGGCGTCGTCGTCAGCGGGCCGCTGGAGCTGTACCACCGCCCCTCGAAGTTCAGCGCGTGCACCTTGCTCGCGTCGGCGTAGGTGTCGGTCGCGGCGTCCCGGACGACGGCGCCGGGCTCCCAGGTCCCGATCAGGCGCTCGACGAGTTCGACGTACTCGTCGGCCATGTCGTAGCGGAGTTGGCGCGGGGGCAGTTCCGTCAGCCCGAGGTTCAGCGCCGAGGCGTGCTCGGCCGTCGTGACGATGTTCCAGCCGAAGCGGCCCCGGGTCATGTGATCCAGGGTCGCGATCAGCCGCGCGAGCATGAAGGGCTTGTAGGCCAGCGTCGAGAGCGTGATGACGAGGCCGAGGTTGCGCGTCGCCGTGCCGAGGATCGCCGCGAGCGGTACGGGGTCCTGCTTCGGCACCATGATGGCGTGCTTGAGGTAGGTCTCGCGGCTTCCCTTGTAGACGGCCGGGATGCTCAGCGTGTCCTCGATCAGCATGTAATCGAAGCAGGCGCGCTCCATCGCGCGGGCGAGATCGAGGTGCAGGTCGCCCGTCCAGGGCTCAGATCCTGAGCCGAGGGGATCGTTCCAGGCGTTCTGCCCGAAATAGGTGAACCAGCCGAGGTGAAAGCGCCTGTCCCGCATCCAGGAGGGTCCTCTTGTCCTGCGTATCGACGTCGGTGCAGGCAAGAACGTGGCCGCGCCGGCGCGTCCGGTCCGCAGCTCCAATCGCGTGCGCGGTTTCCCTCGGCGCGGAAATCTTCCGCGTCCGCCGGCCATGACCACCGCGCTCTATGCCGGCTCGTTCGATCCGGTCACGAACGGGCACCTCGACGTGATCCGCCAAGCCGTCCGGCTGGCCGCGCGTCTCGTCATTGCCATCGGCGTCCATCCGGGCAAGGCTCCGCTGTTCTCGGCCGAGGACCACGCGGCGATGCTGCGCGAGGCCTGCGAGCACATCGCGGGCGAGGACGAGGGCGGAGAGATGGCGGACGAGCCCGCCTGAGCCGTCCGGGCGGATACGGTCCACATCACCACGACGCTTCGAAAACATCCGCATCGCTCCGTCGACGCGGGTGTCTTCGTTTCATCCGACGGTGCTTTGTTGAACGGCCAAAGATTTTTTCTGAATCCTGGGATGATTGCCCGCAGAGAAACGTAAATAAAAATTTGTCGGCTTCGGCAAGATCATCTTCGTTCGGTGTTGCAACGAAACCATATCATGTTTGTCACGTCTATGGCTTAAGTCCGGCCCAGCAAGTCGTACCCAGTCGAGGCCCATCGTGATCCGCAAGCTCCTCCTCTCCACCCTCGCATCGGCCGGCCTCGTGGGCGCCGCTTCGGCCGCCGATCTTCCGCGCCGTGCACCGCCGCCGGTCTTCACGCCCGTGCCCGTCTTCACCTGGACCGGCTTCTACCTCGGCGTGAACGCCGGCTACGCCTTCTCGGAGAGCGATACCGTCCGCACCGCCGGCATCGGCGCGCTGCAGAACAACGTGAACAACGGCCTGCGGCGTGCTGCGGTCCCGCTGCCGCAGGACGGCTTCACCGGCGGCGGCCAGATCGGCTACAATTATCAGTTCGCCCCGGGCTCCGGCATCGTGGTGGGTGTCGAGGCCGACGCGCAGTACACCGACCTGCAGCGTCGCCGCACCGAGACGATCTTCAACCCGGCCTTCAACGCCAACGTTCTGACCAACAGCTACCGGACCGAACTCAACTATCTCGGCACCGTGCGCGGCCGCATCGGCTACGCGTTCGACCGGGTGTTGGTGTACGGCACCGGCGGCTTCGCCTACGGCGACGTGACCCAGTCGGTCACCTTCCAGACCGCCGCCCCGATCACCTATGCCGGCCGTCGTTCGACCATGGAGACCGGCTACGCCTACGGCGGCGGCATCGAGTACGCGCTGCCCACCGAGTCGTTCCTGAACTTCTTCCGTGCGAGCGCCGTGACGATCAAGGGCGAGTACCTGCGCTACGACCTCGGCAGCCGCAACCTGCTGGTCGGCACCACCGGCGGTCCGGGCGCCGGCTACGTCGCGCAGTTCCAGACCGAGGGCAGCCTCGCCCGCGCCGGCATCAACTACAAGTTCGGCACCTACTAGGATCGCCTGTGGTTCGGCATCGCGCCGGACCGGCGGACGTGAGGGGCGGCCATCCGGGAGGGTGGCCGCCCTTCGCGTTCCGGCACGTCGATTTCGCGCGCGAGGTTCCGTTCCCCGCGAGAATCCTCTAGGGCGTCGGGCGATGATCCGCACCGCGCTCTATGCCGGCTCCTTCGATCCGGTCACGAACGGCCATCTCGACGTCGTGCGCCAAGCCTGCCGGCTGGTGCAGCGGCTCGTGATCGCCATCGGCGTGCATCCGGGCAAGGCGCCGCTGTTTCCCGCCGAGGAGCGCGCCGCGCTCCTGCGCGAAGCCTGCGCGCCCCTCGCCGAGGCCGAGGGCACGGCGCTGGAGATCGCGACCTTCGACGATCTCGCGGTGAGCGCGGCGCGGCGTTGCGGCGCCACGCTGTTCATCCGGGGACTGCGCGACGGCACCGACCTCGATTACGAGATGCAGCTCGCCGGCATGAACGGCACCATGGCCCCCGAGGTGCAGACCGTGTTCCTGCCGGCCTCGATCCACGTCCGGCCGATCACCGCGACGCTGGTGCGCCAGATCGCGGCGATGGGCGGCGACGTCTCACCCTTCGTGCCGGCCGCAGTCGCCGCGCGGCTCGCCGCCCGCGCCGGCAAGCCGGCTGCGACCTGACCCGTTCGCTTAAGAAAAATTCAGGAGACGCATCGCCATGAACCGCCGCAACGCCCTGTTCGCGCTCGCGCTCACCGCCGGCCTCGGCCTGTCCGGCGCCGTTCGCGCAGCCGACGCCAACACGGTCTACCTCGACACCAAGGACGGGCGCATCACCATCGAGCTGCGCCCGGACCTGGCGCCCCAGCACGTCAAGCAGATCAAGACGCTGGTGAACCAGGGCTTCTACAACGGCCTCAAGTTCCATCGCGTGATGGAGGGCTTCATGGCCCAGACCGGCGACCCGAAGGGCAACGGCACCGGCGGGTCGAGCCTGCCCGACATCCCGGCCGAGTTCTCCGCGGCCCAGTTCCGGCGCGGCACGGTCGGCATGGCGCGCTCGTCGGACCCGAACTCGGCCAACTCCCAGTTCTTCATCTGCCTCGGCGACGCGTCCTTCCTGAACGGGCAGTACACCGTGGTCGGCCTCGTCTCGGACGGACTCGACGTCGTCGACAAGATCAAGAAGGCGGCATCCGGAGCGTCGGGCGGCGCGGTCCAGAACCCGGACAGGATCGTGAAAATGCAGATGGCCGAGAAGGCCAAGTAGCCGTCGATGCCGCGTCTGCGCGTCACGCTGGCGAGCCTGATCGCCTTCGCGCCGTCCGTCGCCGACGCCGCGGGCGACCGCGACTTTTATGGGTACGCCTACCAGGACGGCGGACCGGGCTATCCCTTGAGCCTGCCGCAGACCCTGCGCGCCACCGTCACGGTGCCTCTCGACCGCGCGCCGGCCGCGACCGCCGACACGCTGGCCGAGCTCTACCCGATGCTGGCCGCCTGCTGGCGCCCGCCCGCCGCCCTCGACGGGGCCGGGGGCATCGAGATCACGGCCCGCCTGTCGCTGAGGCGCGACGGCAGCCTGCTCGGCGTGCCGCGGATCACCTATGCGACGGGCGTCGGGGGCGAGACCCGGCCGGCGCTGGTCCGCGCCACGCTCGACGGCCTGCGCCGCTGCCTGCCGGCGCCCATCACCCCCGCCCTCGGCCGGGCGATCGCCGGGCGCCCCGTCGCCCTGCGCTTCGTCTATCGCCGGGCGGCCCCGCACGGCGCGGGCTGAACGAAACCGGCCGTCCGGCCGTTGCCGGCCGAAGCCGCCCTTCGCCCGACGCCGCCGGCGCCGTGCGCGCGAACCGCAGACTCTGGAGACCGACATGGCCGACACCGACACCCTCGTCCTGGAGACCACCAAGGGCCGCATCGTCGTGGCCCTGCGCGCCGACCTCGCGCCGAACCACGTCGAGCGCATCAGGACGCTCGCCGGCCAGGGCTTCTACGACGGGGTGCCGTTCCACCGCGTCATCGACGGCTTCATGGCCCAGACCGGCGATCCGACCGGCACGGGCTCGGGCGGCTCGGACCTACCGGACCTGAACGCCGAGTTCAACGCCGAGCCGCATACCCGCGGGACCTGCTCGATGGCGCGGACCAACTTCCCGCACTCGGCCAACTCGCAGTTCTTCATCTGCTTTGCCGACGCGCGCTTCCTCGACAAGCAGTACACCGTCTGGGGCAAGGTCGTGGAGGGCATGGACGTGGTCGACACCCTCAACAAGGGCGAGCCACCGCGCGCGCCCGACAAGATCGTGAAGGCGACCGTCGGGGCGGCCTGAGCCGGGCCGGTCTTTTCTCGGAGGGCGCCGCGTGAACCATGCGTCCTTCCCTCTCCCCTCTGCGCCATCGTATCCGCACATCGCGCAGGGCGGTCCCGACGCGCCCTCCCTCCCCCCTCTGCGGGGGAGGGTGGCCCGCGAAGCGGGTCGGGTGAGGGAAGCGACAGTTCCGGCGGCGCTCCCCTCTCCCGACGCTGGCTGACGCGAGGCCCACCCTCCCCCGCAGAGGGGGAGGGAGACCGCGCAACCGAACCGATCAACCGGGTATCGGACGGCGTCGCTCTGCCGTTTCGCCCAACCGCTCGGCGTCGGCGCAGCGTCCGCGGGAAACCCCCGGCGGCCGGCGCCGCAACGCTTCCCCTTCGCGGCGTGTGTCGCGCCGGCGCCGGAGCCCTTGGCCGGAGCAGCGAACTATCCCCGGCCCGCAAGCGCCGCCTCGGCCAGCTTCAGGTCGTCCGGCGTGTTGACGTTCAGAAACGGATCGACGGGCTCGGACGGCCACGTCACCACGACCGTGCCGTGGCGGGCGATGAACGCGCCGACGCGGCGCTCGCCGCGGCCGGCCAGCGCCGCCCGCAGATCGCCGCGCAGGCCGACCGGCCAGAGCGCCACCGTGTGATGCGCCCGCCCGCCCGAGGCGGCGAGCGCGATGACGCTGCCTCCGGGCCCGGCGGCCGATCCCAGGCACAGGGCGAGGTCGTGCGGCAGGAACGGGGCGTCCCCGGACACGCTGAGGATATGGCTCGCGCCCGGTCGATGCTCGGCCGCGAAGTCCAGGCCCGCGAGGATGCCGGCGAGCGGACCTGGATGATCGGGTACGTCGTCGGGCAGCACCGGTCCGCGAAATCCCGAAAACCGCCCCGGGTCGCCGTTGGCGCTGAGCGCCAGCCCCGCGCATTGCGGCGCGAGCCGGCCTGTCACGTGATCGAGCAGCGTCCGGCCGCCGAGCCGGAGCAGCACCTTGTCGCCGCCGCCCATCCGCCGCGCGAGGCCGCCGGCCAGAATCAGGCCCAGGACCGGCGCTGGCACCGGAAGACCTACTCGAACACGATCTTCGGCGCCGCCCGGCCGACCGGTGCCCCGGTGAGGTTCGCCCAGAGCTGCTTGGCGATGGCGCGGTAGACCTGCGCCTGCGGCCCGTCGGGTGCGGTCGCCACGACCGGCCGGCCGGAATCCGACGTCTCGCGGATCGTCATGTTCAGCGGCACCTCGCCGAGGAACGGCACGCCGAGGCGCTGCGCCTCGGCCCGCGCGCCCCCGTGCCCGAAGATGTGCGATTCGTGGCCGCAATTCGGGCAGACGAAGGTCGCCATGTTCTCGATCACGCCGAGGATCGGCACCGCGACCTTCTTGAACATCGTCACGCCGCGGCGCGCGTCGATCAGCGCGAGGTCCTGCGGCGTCGAGACGATGACGGCGCCCGACAGCGGCGTCGCCTGCGCCATGGTGAGCTGCGCGTCGCCGGTGCCCGGGGGCATGTCGACGATCAGCACGTCGAGCTCGCCCCACGCGACCTCGCGCAGCATCTGGGTGAGCGCCGACTGCACCATCGGCCCGCGCCAGATCATCGCCGTCTCGGGCTCGATCAGGAAGCCGATCGACATCACCTTGAGCCCGTAGCCCTCCATCGGCACCATGGTCTTGCCGTCGATCACTTGCGGTTTGCCGGTCAGCCCGAAGAGCTTGGGCACCGACGGGCCGTAGATGTCGGCATCGAGCAGCCCGACCCTCAGCCCTTGTGCGAGCAGCGCGAGCGCGAGGTTGCAGGCGGTGGTCGACTTGCCGACGCCGCCCTTGCCCGAGGCCACCGCCACGATGTGGCGCACGCCCGGGAGCGCCGGCCCCTGGTTCGGGGGAGCGCCGGGCCGCGGCGGCGTCGCGGGGACCGGGCGCGGGGCCGCGCCGCTCTGCTCCGGCATGCCGGGGCCGCGCTCGGAGGTGAGGCTCGCGAACACGCCGGACACGCCCGGCATCGACAGCACCTTGCCCTCTGCCGTCTTGCGGATCGGCTCGAAGCGGGCGGCCTCGCTCGCGTCGATCAGGATCGAGAACATCACGCGGTTCGTCGGATCGATCACGACCTGCGAGAGCCGGCCGGAGGCCGGCAAGGGAGTGCCGGCGGCATCGACCGTCACGGTCTGGAGCACGCGCAGCACGTCGTCGCGGGTGATGGCCAAGGTCGGGCTCCTTCGCCGGGGACGGCGCCGAGGATTGGGATTGCGTGCGGCTCATGTAGACGGACCCGCCGGAAACGCCACCCTCGCGGCCGGCGCCCCCTGCTGCGCCCTTGCGCGGGCGCCGAGCCTGAACCAACCGGGGCGTCGTCCGTTGTCGAACCACCGTCGATGCGGTCAGCAGGCAGGCCTTGCGACCGCGCGACACGAGTTTGGAGACACGAGTCGATGCACCAGGGCAACCACCGCGACCACGAGGGCGCGAAGAAGCTGTTTTCGCTGATCAAGGACATCAAGATCGCGATGATGACCACCGCCGATCCGGACGGCACGCTGAACAGCCGGCCGATGTGGAACAACGACGCCGACGCGGACGGCGACCTGTGGTTCTTCACCAAGCTGCATTCGCCGAAGACCGCCGAGATCAGCCGCGACAACCAGATCAACCTCGCCTATTCCGACCCGTCCAGCCAGACCTACGTCTCGGTCTCGGGCAAGGCCGAGATCGTGCGCGACCAAGCCA
>NZ_CAXTBY010000054.1:0-24968 GCF_964242245.1 uncultured Methylobacterium sp.
CAGCGTCGGGTTGGTCTCGTTGCGCTCGATCTGGCTGATGATCGACTTGGCGACGCCGGACTGCTCGGCGAGCTCGGACAGCGAGAGGTTGTAGGCCTTGCGCAGGCGCTGGATGGTCTTGCCGAGCTGGCCCGACAGCACCGCCGCCCCGCTCAGCATGTCGCGGCTGCGCCCCGTCCGGTCCCCCTGTTCCTGCATCGCCGCCGTGATCCGCCCTGACGTTCCGTTTATCGGAACGAACGTACGCTATTACAAACGCAATCGCGTCAGGGAAGCAAGGCGGCGGCCGGACACGCGCCGCCGGTCGGACGTGAAACGCTCAGCGCCAGATCGCGAAGAAATGGTGGACCGGGCCGTGGCCGGCGCCGATCGTCAGGTCGTCCGCGGCGGCGATCGCGGCGGCGACGTAGGCCTTGGCGGCGGAGACCGCCGCTTCCAGGCCGAGGCCCCGAGCGAGCCCGGCGGCGACCGCCGCCGACAGGGTGCAGCCGGTGCCGTGGGTGTTGCGGGTCGCGATCCGCGGTGAGGCGAAGCGTCGGACGAGACCCTCGCGGGTGAGCAGGTGATCGACGCTCTCGTTTCCCGCCGCGTGGCCGCCCTTGATCAGCACTGCCCGCGCCCCGAGACCCAGGAGTCGGCGCGCCTGCGCCGCCGCGCCGTTCTCGTCGGGGGCGACCGGCTCGCCGAGCAGGGCCGCGGCCTCGGGCAGGTTCGGGGTGACGAGGTCGGCCAGCGGCATCAGCCGGGTCCGCAGGGCCGCGACCGCGTCGTCCGAGATGAGCCGGTCGCCGCTGGTCGCGACCATCACGGGATCGAGCACCACCGGGGTCCGCTTCGGTGCCGCGTGGCGTTCCAGCACGGCCGCCACGGCCTCGATCACCGCGGGCTGCGACAGCATCCCGATCTTCACCGCCGTCACCGCGAGGTCCGAGAACACGCTCTCGATCTGCGCGGCGACGAAGTCCGCGGGCACGTCGTGGATGCCCTGGACGCCCAGCGTGTTCTGCGCGGTCAGCGCCGCGATCGCGCTCGCGCCGTAGACGCCGAGCGCCGAGAACGTCTTGAGGTCGGCCTGGATGCCGGCGCCGCCGCCGGAATCGGAGCCGGCGATGGTGAGCGCGATCGGTGTCATCGGCTGCCCCGCTCGGTGAGAGCCGCGTCGACCCGCGCCCGCAGGTCGCGCGCCCGGCCCTCCGCGGCCTCCGCGCCGAACAGGGCGGAGATGACCGCGATGCCGTCGGCGCCCGCCGCGATCACGGCGGCGGCGTTGCTCGAATCGATGCCGGCGATGGCGCCGAGCGGCAGGCCGGTGCCGCGGGCGAGCCGCGCCCGGAAGGCGATCCGCGCGAAGCCGTCGAGGCCGACCGGCGGATCGGGATTGTCCTTGCTGGCTGTCGCGAACACGCCGCCGATGCAGGCGTAGTCCACCGGGAGGCGGTAGAGTTCGTCCGCCTGCGCGACGGTCTTGAGCGTCAGGCCGACGATCGCGCCCTCGCCGAGCAGGCGCCGCGCATCGGCCGGGTGCAGGTCGGCCTGGCCGAGGTGGACGCCCTCGGTGCCGGCCGCGAGCGCGAGGTCGACCCGGTCGTTGACCAGGAGCGGCGCGCGGCCGGCGAGCGCCGCGTGGATCGCACGGATGCGGGCGAGCGCCGCGCGGGCATCCGCGATGTCCTTCTCGCGGTACTGGAACAGGGTGCAGCCGCCGGCGAGCGCCGCGGCCGCCATCTCGCCGAGCCGCCGGCCGTCACCGCCGCAGACGCCGACGTCGAGGAGGCCGTAGAGCCGCAGGTCCACGGGCGGGCCCGACACGCGGCCGAGCCCACCGCTCCCGAGGCTTGCGCCTGCCCGCATCGCCGCGTTCCCCCCGCCAGCGGAGCGCCCGCGCCCCGGTGACCCGAGTGTTTGGGCAGCGGGCCGACGCTTAGCAAGGCTTTTCGAGCCGCACCGCCACCTCACGCGCACCGTTCCATGGGCAAGGCCGCGAGGCCGGATCTCCCCGCCTCATCCGTTTCGTCGCGTTGACGCGGCGCGTCGATCTGCGGCTTAACCGGCATCGGATCGCGGGGGATCGCCCGGCGGCACGGAGGATCGTTCGACCGGTTCGGAGAGCATGGCGGCGGCGGTGACGGCGGAGGTGCGATCGGGAACGACGGGCGGGGCGGTCCCGAGCCCCTCCTCCGTGGGGCTCGCCGCCGCGATCATCGCGGCGACCGATGGGGAGCCGCGGGCGCTGACCGTCCACGTGGCGGACCAAGCGGCAGGGCGCGGCGACGGCTTGCCGGCCGGGCCGCTCGTGTCCGAGCACGCGACCCTGGAGCGCGGCCTGCGGGCCTGGGTCGAGCGCCAGACCCACCAGCGCCTCGGTTACGTCGAGCAGCTCTACACCTTCGGCGACCGCGACCGGCAGGTCGGCGCCGAGGGCGGCGCCCACACCCTGTCGGTGGCCTACCTCGCCCTGGTGCGCGAGGAGCGCCCGGCCGGCCTCGCGGAGGCCGCGTGGCACACGTGGTACCGCTACCTGCCCTACGAGGATTTTCGCCAGGGGCGCCCGCGGGCGCTCGACGCGATCGAGGCCAAGCTCCTCGCCTGGGCGGCCGAGCCCGCGGACGCGAAGCTTCGGCGCCGGCGCGGGGATCGACTCGGCCTGACCTTCGGGCTCGGCGGCGGCACCTGGAACGAGGAGCGAGTGCTGGAGCGCTACGAGCTGCTGTTCGAGGCCGGCCTCATCCCGGAGGCCGCGGGCAACGCCGGCCCCGCGCGGTCCGGCGACCCGACCGGCGTGCCGATGGCCTTCGACCACCGCCGCGTGCTGGCCACCGCCATCGGGCGCCTGCGCGGCAAGATCAAGTACCGCCCGGTGGTGTTCGAGCTGATGCCGCCGCGCTTCACCCTGCTCCAGCTCCAGCGCACCGTCGAGGCGCTCTCCGGCACGCAGCTCCACAAGCAGAACTTCCGTCGGCTGGTGGCGCAGCAGGGGCTCGTGGAGGAGACGGAAGGGATCACCAGCGGCACGGCCGGCCGCCCCGCGCGCCTCGTCCGCTTCCGCCGCGAGGTCCTGCTGGAGCGCCCGGCGCCGGGCCTGCGGCTGACGCCGTCGCGGCGCGTGCCCTGACGGCGAACGGCCTCGGGGATGGCTTCGCGCCGGGGACGGTCCTCAGCCCGGCAGCGGTGCGATCCGCGGGGCTTCGGTTCCGCCCTTGCGCTCCAGCAGGCCCGGCGGAGGCACCGGCGCCTCGATGGTGCAGACCACGCCCTTCGGATCGAACAGGAGCTGTACGTCGCCGGCGAGTTCGCGGGCGAGGCTGCGCTCGATCAGCCTTGAACCGAACCCGGTTCGGGTCGGCGTCTCGACGGGCGGGCCGCCGCTCTCGGTCCAGCGGAGCAGCAGCCGCACGCCGTCGTCGCGCCGGATCGACCACGTGATGTCGATGCGCCCGCTCTCCTGGGAGAGGGCGCCGTACTTCACCGCGTTGGTCCCCAGTTCGTGGAGCGCCATGGCGATGGAGAGCGCGAGCCGCGGCGGCAGGCGCAGGGGCGGCCCGGCGACGGTGAAGCGCGAGGCCTCGCGCGCGTCCAGCGGCCGGATCGCGTCGGCGACCACGGTGCCGATCTCGGCCCCCTCCCAGTTCTCGCGGGTGAGCACGTCGTGGACGCGGGCGAGCGCCAGGAGCCGCGCCTCGAACGCGGCGCGGGCGGACGCCGCCGCATCGCCGTCGAGGCCGCGCAGGGACTGGCTGGCGATCGACTGCACGGTGGCGAGCGTGTTCTTCACCCGGTGGTTCAGTTCGTGGATCAGCAGCAGCAGGTGCTCCTCGGCGGACTTGGCGTCGGTGATGTCGACGTTGCAGCCGGTGTAGCCGAGGAAGGTGCCTGCGTCGTCCAACCGGGGCACGCCCTCGCAGCGCAGCCAGCGCACCGCGCGGTCGCGGTCCATCACGCGCACTTCGGTGCGGAAGGGCCTGCGGGCGCCGAACGCCTCGCTGAAGGTCGCCGAGAAGTCCTGGAGGTCGTCCGGGTGGATGATGCCGTGCCAGCCCTCGTGCGCCAGCGCCACGGCCGGCATTCCGAAGATGTGCTCGAAATGCATGTTCACGAAGCTGACGTCGGCGGCTTCGTCCGTCATCCAGATCAGCGCCGGCGCGGAATCGGCCATGTGACGGAAGCGGGCCTCGCTCTCGCGGAGGGCCGAGAGCCCGCGCTTGGTCTCGCCGAGCGCGCGGTCGCGCTCCGCCTCGCGGGTGCGCAGGCGCAGGGACGCGTCGGAGATGACCTCGCCGAGGCGCCGGATCTCGTGCACCGGCGAGGCGATGCGCGGGATCGCTTCGCCCCGCGACAGGGCGGGGCCGGACGCCGCGAGCTGGCGCAGCGGTCGCGAGACCCGCGACCACAGGCTGACGGCGAGCGCCGAGGAGGTGGCCAGCACGAGCAGCCCGAAGCCGCCGAAGGCCCACACCCAGCGGCGCAGACGCGCGTCGACGAGCGTCTGCGGGATGCTGGTCGCCACTGTCCACCCGGTGAGCCGCGAGCGCGCCTCCACCACCACGACGGGGCGATGCTGGCGGTCCTTGCCCTCCCAGATCCCCGGCGTGTCGGTCTGGATCTGGCGGAGGGTGGCGAGGCGGGGCCGCCCGACGATGGAGCCCGGGTCGGGCAGGCGTGCGAGAACCAGCGCCTTCCGATCGGACACGCCGGTGGTCCAGCCCTCGACGACCTCGCGGGCGAGGATGCCCTGGAGGCGGCTGAGCGGCGCGTTGAAGCTGAGGATGTAGGCCACGTCGGCCCCCGCCAGGACCGGCACCGCGATCGCGTAGGTGGCATCGTCCGGCATCGGGCCGGGCAGGTAGCCGGTCACCATCGCGCGCTGGGTGCCGCCCGCGATCTCCTGGTCGAAGGGCAGCGTCGTCACCGGGAGCAGGCCGCCGCGCTTGATCGCGGTGTTGACCACCTGCTGGCCGTCCGGCCGGCGCAGCATGATGTCGAGGTCGATCGCCTCGCGCACGAGGCGGGCCTGCGCGTCGAACGCCTCGAACTCGCCGTCCTTGAGCCGCGGCGAAGTCGCCAGCGTCTGCAGCACGGAGACGAGGCCCGCCGTGTCGCGGTCGACCGAGAGGGCGATGCCGCGCACGTTCTCGCGGGCATCCTGCTCGAAGCGCGCGCGCTCGACCGAGGCGTAGCGCATCAGCAGGATGGCGGTGAACAGTAGGCCGGGTCCGATCAGCGCCACCACCAGGGCGACGAGGTAGACCTGGGTGGAGAACCCGTTCCGCTCCAGCCTCGCGAGACGGCGGCCGAGCCAGCCGGGCCGTGCGCCGCGCTGCACACCGCGCGCGGGACCGGCCATGTCGCGATCCGGACTCACCGGGGCTTCCGGCTCCGGGGCGGCGGACGCATCGATGGTGCCGGGCGCATGGTCCTCCAGCATCGCGTCATGGCCGATCGATGTGGCCGAGGTCGCGCGCGGGATCGAGGCGGTCGCGCACGCGCTGCTTCAGGGCCTTCACGTCGGGAAAGCCCCCGTCGCGGGTGCGCTCCCAGACGGTATCGGGGCCGACCGTGATCGCGAAGGCGCCGCCGGTCGCCGGAACCAGGGCCACCTCACCGAGGTCGTCGCGGAAGGTCGAGAGCAGTTCCTGCGCCATCCACGCGGCGCGCAGGAGCCAGTTGCACTGGGTACAGTAGGTGATGGCGACCCGCGGCTTGCCCGCCGCAGCTTTGGGCGTGTCATCCATGGGGCGCACACCGCACCGCAGGGCCGGGGTTGTCAACCTCCGCCGGCGGCGCGCGCAGGCTCCCCGAGCGCCGGCGCCCCCTGCCCGGTCGCCTCCAAGAGGCGGCTGCGCCGGTCCGCCTGCGCGCGGCGGGCGGTGAAGCGGATGTCGCGGTCGAAGCCGCCGCGGGCGAGCACCTCGGCAAGGAACGCGTCGCTCATCGCGTCCCAGCGCCAGCCGCGGTACTCGCCGAAGGTGACGCGGGGCAGCAGCGCGGGCTCGCGGCTCCAGGCGATCAGCGTCTCGGGCGCGGCCTCGCGCAGCAGCTCGCGCAGGAGGTGGGCGCTGACGTAGGCGTCGGGTCCCGCCCGGTGCGCCGGCAGGCCGGCCGCCCGGTCGAGGCCTTCGGGCTTGCGCGCGTAGCGCAGGGACTGGTTGGCGTGCGAGGGCTCGTCCGGCCAGAGGCGAAGCGCGCACTTGTAGGTGCAGATCCACGGGACAGTGCCGGTGAGCGCCCGGCGGCACCAGCGCTGCTCGAAGGCCGCCCGGTGGGCGGCCAGCGCGAGGAGCCGCGGAGCCCGGGGACGCAGGATATCGGGCGCCACGTCGAGCCAGGGTCCGGCGCCTGCCACGTCCGCGTCGAGGATGTGGTGGACGGCCTGGGTGCGCGCCGGGATCGGCCGCTCCGGGTCGACGAAGCGCGCGCCGCGCTCCGGCCCGATCGCCCACGCGCCGTCGCGGCGCACCACGTCCTGCCAGCCGATCTCGACGACGGCGTCCGCACCGGGCTTGGCGCCGGTGGTCTCCAGGTCCACGACGCGGATGACGGGGGCTGTCTCGTCGCTCATCGAGGCCGCATATGGGACGCGGTCTGCCCCGGCGACACGCACGGGCCTTCTCCGAGGCCGCGGAGTGCCTATCTGTCGCGGAGTGTTGACGGCCAAGCTGGGGCCGGGGACCGGGTGGGAGTTCTTATCGATGGCGGTGGATCTGCGTTTCGACACCCCGCGCACCAGCCCACTGATCGCCCGCGTCATCGGTGCCTTGATCGCGGCGCTGCTGGCCACCTGCCTGTCGGGCTGCGGGGCGATCAACCGGGTTCCGACCCTGGAGGAGCAGGCGAAATCCTCGTGGAGTGAGGTGCAGAACCAGTACCAGCGCCGCGCCGACCTGATCCCGAACCTCGTCGAGACGGTGAAGGGTTTTGCCCAGCAGGAGAAGGACGTGCTGATCGGCGTGACCGAGGCGCGGGCCAAGGCGTCGAGTGTCAAGGTCGACGCCGGGACGGTGAGCGATCCGGCCAAGTTCAAGGAATTCCAGGATGCGCAGAACCAGCTCTCCGGCGCGCTCGGCCGCCTGCTGGTGACCGTCGAGCGCTACCCCGACATCAAGTCGAACCAGAACTTCCTGGCGCTGCAATCGCAGCTCGAGGGCACCGAGAACCGGATCGCGGTGGCGCGGCGCGACTACATCGGCGCCGTCCAGGCCTACAACACCGAGGTCCGCACCATTCCCGGCCGATGGATCGCGGCGGTGCTCTATCCCGATGCCAAACCGATGGAGACTTTTGCGGCGACGCCGAACTCCGAGCGTCCGCCGAACGTGAAGTTTTAGGCTTTCCCGGTGGGAGACCGCGGCCGCGCACCGGGCCATGTCCTGGCGCTGGCGGTCGTCGCGCTCCTGGCCCTGTACGCGGGCGCGCTTGCCGCCGAGCTGAGTTTCCCAGCGCTTACCGGCCGGGTCGTCGACGCCGCCGCCATCCTCACGCCGGAGCAGCGCACCGGCCTCGAGGCAAAGCTCAAGGCGTTCGAGGACAGGACCTCGGATCAGTTGGTGGTGGCCACCGTCGCGAACCTCCAGGGCGCCACGATCGAGGACTACGCCAACCGCCTGTTCCGGGCGTGGAAGCTCGGGCAGGCCAAGACGAACAACGGCGCCCTGCTCCTCGTCGCGCCCACCGAGCGCAAGGTGCGCATCGAGGTCGGCTACGGGCTTGAGGGCGCGCTCACCGACGCGCTGTCGCGGGTCATCGTCGCGAGCGCCATCACGCCGCGCTTCAAGGCCGGCGATTTCTCCGGCGGCATCGACGCGGGACTCGACGGGATGCTGTCGATCCTCTCGGGCGACGCCGAGACGTGGCAGCGCAAGCCCGAGGTGCGGGCCGACGAGGTCGACCCGGGACAGGTCGCCGTCTTCCTCGTGCTGTTCCTCGTCGTCCTGTTCGTCGCTTGGCGGATGAACCGCGGCGGGGGCCGCGGCGGCGGGATCGTGTTCCTGCCGGGGCCCGGTGCGGGCGGATGGAGCGGCGGTACCTCGGGAGGGTTCGGCGGCGGCGTCTCGGATGGCGGCGGGTTCTCCGGGGGCGGCGGCTCGTCCGGCGGCGGAGGGGCATCCGGTGACTGGTGACGCCCTGCCGACGCCGGAGGCGCGGGCGCGGATCGCGCGGGCCGTGGCGCGGGCCGAGGGCGGCACCGCGGGCGAGATCGTGGTGGTGCTCTCCGCGCGCGCCGGGCAGTATCGCTCGGTCGTGCTGCTCGCGGGCCTCGTCGGCGGCCTCGCGCTGCCCTGGCCGCTGATCGCACTGACGCCCTGGAGCGCGAGCGCGATCCTCGTGGCGCAGGCGGGTCTCGTCGCCGCGATCCTCGCGGCCGGCCTCTACGAACCGCTCCGCGTCGCCCTCGTGCCGGCCCGCATCCGGCGGGCGCGCACCCGCGAGGCCGCGCGCCTCGCCTTCTGGTCGCGGGGCCTCAGCCGGACGCGGGGGCGCACGGGCGTACTGCTCTACCTCTCCATGGCCGAGCGCCACGCCGAGATCGTCGCCGACGACGGGGTCCTGGCTCGCATCGGTCCTGACAGTTGGAGCGCGACGCTCTCCGAACTCCTTGCAGCACTTCGCGCCGGCGAGGTCGAGGGCGGCCTCGTTCGCGCCGTGGACTGCATCGGTGCCGACCTCGCCCGCCACCTTCCGGCGGGTCCGGACGATCCGGACGAGTTGCCGAACCGCGTCATCGTCGTCGACTGACGCGTCGCGGCGGGCTCTATCCCCCGGTGACGCTCATG
Organism: uncultured Methylobacterium sp.; assembly: GCF_964242245.1. Lineage (NCBI taxonomy): Bacteria > Pseudomonadati > Pseudomonadota > Alphaproteobacteria > Hyphomicrobiales > Methylobacteriaceae > Methylobacterium > uncultured Methylobacterium sp. The sequence continues at coordinate 8,769 of NZ_CAXTBY010000054.1, forward strand.
TGGCGCGGTACCGCCGCCTTGCGCTGGCGCGCGATGACGAAGTCGTGGCCCTTGGGCTTGCGCGCGATCGCCTCGACCACGGCCGCCGTGACGAGGGCATCGTCGGCCGAGGCGCGCAGCGCCGCGCGCAGGTCCGCGGCGTCCTCCTGGCCGAGGCACATGTAGAGCTTGCCGGTGCAGGTCAGGCGCACGCGGTTGCAGCTCTCGCAGAAGTTGTGGGTCAGCGGCGTGATGAAGCCGAGCCGCCCGCCGGTCTCCGCGACCCGCACGTAGCGCGCCGGGCCGCCGGTGCGGTCGGGCAGCGGCGTCAGGGTGTAGCGGTGCTCCAGCCGGGCGCGGGCGAGGGAGAGCGGCAGGAACTGGTCGCTGCGCTCGCCCTCGACCTCGCCGAGCGGCATCACCTCGATCAGCGTCATGTCCATGCCGAGGCCGTGGGCCCAGGCGATCATGTCGGCGATCTCGTCCTCGTTGACGCCCTTCAGCGCCACCGCGTTGATCTTCACGCGGATGCTGGCGGCCCGCGCCGCCGCGATCCCGTCGAGGACGACCGACAGGTCGCCGCGCCGGGTGATCGACCGGAACTTGCCGGGATCGAGGGTGTCGAGGGAGACGTTGACCCGCCGGACGCCGAGGTCGGCGAGCTCGGCAGCGTAGCGCCCGAGCTGGGTCCCGTTGGTGGTCAGCGTCAGCTCCTCCAGCGCGCCGGTGCCGAGGTGGCGCGACAGGCGGCGGAACAGGTGCAGGATGTCGCGCCGCACCAGCGGCTCGCCGCCGGTGATCCGGAGTTTGCTCACCCCGCGCGCGATGAACACGCCGCAGAGCCGGTCCAGCTCCTCCAGGGTGAGCAGGTCGCGCCTGGGCAGGAAGCTCATCGTCTCCGACATGCAGTAGACGCAGCGCAGGTCGCAGCGGTCGGTGACGGAAATGCGCAGGTAGGTGATCGCCCGCTGGAACGGGTCGATCAGCGGCGCGGCGGACGCCGGGGCGACGATCCGGGTGCTTGGGGACGCCATGCGGGATTGAGGACTCGACGGAGTTTCCGCGGGGCGGTCTGATGACGAACCTAACATGGAACGGCATATGATGGGACATGGGCCCGCGGGCAAGCGCACGCGGCCCGGACGCACGACGATGCCCGGGAGTTCGACCATGACCGAGGAACGCTGGCCCACCGAGATTCGCCTGTCGGGGGACAAGCGCGTCCTGAACGTCGCCTTCGACGACGGCGGGCGCTTCGCGCTCCCGGCCGAGTACCTGCGGGTGTCGAGCCCGTCGGCCGAGGTGCAGGGCCACGCACCCGCCGAGCGCAAGGTGATCGGCGGCAAGCGCGACGTGGCGATCCTCGCGATCCAGCCGGTCGGGAACTACGCGGTCAAGCTCACCTTCGACGACCTGCACGACACCGGCCTGTTCGGCTGGAGCTACCTCTACGACCTCGGCCGCGAGTACCGGAACCGCTGGTCGACCTACCTCGCCGAACTCGCCGAGCGGGGTCTCGACCGCGAGACGGTGCGGATCGCTCCGGCGAAAGGCGGTGGATGCGGCAGTGGCGGTGGTTGCGGCTGCCACTGAGATCAGATGTTCAACTTGCGCATCAGCGGATCGCTCGCCTCGGGAGCCGGCCGACCGGTGCCGCCCAGGTGCCTCGGATCGGCCGCCGGCCAGCGTAACGTTGTTTCGAGTGAACCCAGAGATTGCTGTGCCATGCCCGGAGCAATCCTCCCAGGCAGTGACTTCGGTCCGTAGGCACCTCCAGGACACGCCTGCCCGGCCGCGAAACGGACCGCGACGCTCTCGTGGATCGCTTCGCAGGTATCCGATCCGGCGCAGATGTTGCGGTTGATCTTGTTGAGAAGACCGAAGATGCCGGTCGCCGAATCGTAGATCCGGCCGAGTCCCCAGGCGTTCCGTCGATCCTGCCGGTCCGTCAGATAGCGCCGGTCAATCGCCAGCATCGTGCCGACGCGGTCCGCCATCCAGGCCAGAGCGACGTCCGACAGGCCGTGCTCGTCGTAGCCGCCGCCGACGTTGGAATGCGCGCCAGCGAACCAGACTTGCTCCAGATGCTGCTCCGGCGGTGCATCGAGCTGCTTCTTCCACAACGTCGGGACGAACTCGCTGCGATGCTCATCGATGGCGAGGGCATGGAACGCGTTCCGGACCTTATGGCTCAAATCGGTATCCTGGAACTCGTAGAACTTGGCGAGGAGGGCGTTCAGGTGCCCCGGGATACCCAGCGCGCCGACCGTGTCCCAGACGCCGATGCAGGTGATCGTCACGTCGGCGTGCCGGTCTGGGAAGTGGAGCCGCACGTCCTTGGCATTCGGCTCCTTGCGCAGCTTGAAGCCCTCCCACAGCAGCGCGAAGTCGTCCATGTCGACCTTGTGCAGGATTCCCGCCCAGCCGATCAGGCCCGCGACACTGCGCACGGTGTAGGCGCCCCGGGAGAACCCGAAGAAGAACAGTTCATCGCCATCACAGAAGTTGTTCGCGATGAAAGCGTAGGCGTCGCGAACGTTTCGGGACAAACCGAGCCCGGTGGCGCCGCCGACGACCTGCCAGAGTGAGTCGCTGCCTGAGCCGACGCCCGAGTGATAATAGACGATCTGCTTGATACTCTCCTCGGTCGTCTCGTCGACGGCCTCGATGGCGCGTGCCATGCGAACGACATTGGTGAATTGGGTGCCGACATCGGCATCATTCCAGGTGCCATCGCAGCAGATGACCAAACGCTTCCTCGCCATGGCGCGATTCTCCGGTTCGACCGGATGATGACGTGGTCCTCACTGTCGTTCAAGTTGCACCAGGTGCGATAGGCCTGCCGAGAGCGGAGCGACGGGCCGCCCAACGTCGGGCTTCCGCGGTACGAACGAAAAGGCCGGCGTTTTCGCCGGCTCTCCGTCCATTTCTGCAGCAGCGACCACGTCAGCGCTGGACGATGACCTTCGTGCCGACCTTGGCGCGGGTGTAGAGATCGATCACGTCCTCGTTGGCCATGCGGATGCAGCCCGAGGAGACGGCGGTGCCGATGGTCTCCGGCTCGTTCGAGCCGTGGATGCGGTAGATCGAGTTGCCGAGGTACATCGCGCGCGCGCCGAGCGGGTTCTCGAGGCCGCCCTTCATGTAGCGCGGCAGGTCCGGCCGGCGGCGCAGCATCGTCGAGGGCGGGCGCCAATCCGGCCACTCCTTCTTCATGGTGATGTTCTGCACGCCGCCCCAGGTGAAGCCCGGACGGCCGACGCCGACGCCGTAGCGCAGGGCCTGTCCGTCGCCGAGCACGTAGTAGAGACGCCGCTCGGCGGTGGACACGATGATGGTGCCGGCCGAGTAGGGACCGCCGTAGGCGACCTGCTCGCGGGCGATCGCCGACATCTGCGGCACGGCCGAGGCCATCGGGTCCGCCGTGTTGAGCGAGGCGTTCGCGGTCGGCACGAGAACCGTCTCGATGGCCTGCGGGCGCACCCGCACGGAGAGCGCGTTCTCCAGCGGCTGGCGTGTCAGCGGATCGATCTCGTAGGCGCGGGCGGGCACGGCCCACGCGGCAGCCGCGCAGGCGAGCCCGATGAGGGCGGGGGAACGGCGCATCAAGGCCTCTCGAAGGCAGGCGGAAGCTGTGGAAACGCGGTGGACGACGCGTCGTCAGGATGGCGCGCCAACTCTCGCCAAGGGGTAAACGACGGCGCCTTAAAGCCAAGCTCGAAAGCTCTCGGCGGACGGCTTCGGCCCTCGACGTGCCTCGGTGGCAACACTGTGGCACGGCCGCCTTGATTGTGGCGCGTCGTTCGACGGGTCCCGGGCCGCGCGGTGTGCCGGCTCGACCAGGATCGACGCTTCGCCGGCCACATCGCGGGACAGAAAGCCCGAATCGCGCCGGGGTGCAGGGCTCAGGGCAGCGCGGCCGTGGCGGCACATCGGACGTGTCGTCCGGCCAGGACGGTCCGGGAAGGCTTGGCGCTCCCGTCGCGCCGTGCCCGTCCTGGTCAGGCGGCGTCGAGGCCGAGGTCGATGATCGCCGCGCTGTGGGTGATCCAGCCGCAGGAGATCAGGTCGACGCCGGATGCCGCCACCGCGCCGACGGTGTCGCGGGTGATGCGTCCCGAGGCCTCCGACAGGGCACGTCCGTCGATCATCGCCACGGCGCGCGCAAGCTGGGCCGGCCCCATGTTGTCGAGGAGCACCGCGTCGGCGCCGACCGAGAGCGCCTCCTCCAACTGGTCGAGGGTGTCGACCTCGACCTCGATCTTGACGAGGTGGCCGGCCCGCGCCCGCGCGCGCTCGATCGCCGCCTTGACCCCACCCGCGACCGCCACGTGGTTGTCCTTGATCAGCACCGCGTCGTCGAGGCCGAAGCGGTGGTTCGCGCCGCCGCCGGCCCGCACCGCGTGCTTCTCCAGCGCCCGCAAGCCCGGCGTGGTCTTGCGGGTGCAGACGATCGCGGCCCTGCCGTGCGGCCGCGCCGCATCGACGAGGCCGGCGGTGGCGGTGGCGACGCCGGACATCCGGCACAGCAGGTTGAGGGCGACGCGCTCGGCGGTGAGGATCGCGCGGGCCGGCCCGGACAGGCGGATCACCACGTCGCCCGGCGCCACGCGGGCGCCGTCGCCGCGCTCCACGACCGCCGACACCGCCGGGTCGATCAGTGCGAAGGCGATCACCGCCGCGTCCGCGCCGGAGATCACGCCCTCCTGCCGGGCGGCGATCACGCCGTCGAGGCGCGCATCGGGCGGCACGATCGCGTCGGTGGTGATGTCGCCGGCGCGCCCCAGATCCTCGAGCAGGGCGGCGCGCACGATCGGCTCGACCAGGAGGCGCGGGAGGGACAGGAGGTCGCTCATCGGGCGAGGGCCTTCTCGAAAGGGGCGTCGGCGGACGATCGCAGGACGTCGGACAAGGTCGTCGCGCTGTGGCGGGCGGCTGCCGGCTCCGGACGATCGCTGCGCCAGTGGCCGCCGCGGCTCTCGGCGCGACCGAGGGCGGCGTGCGCGATCATCAGCGCCGTGAGCGCGGCGTCGCTCCCCGCCTCGGCCATCGGCGCGAGGACCGAGACGGCCTGCGCGAGGCCGTCCGCGTCGCGGACGACGCCGACGCGACGCTCCATGATCGCCCGGATGCGAGGCAGGATCTCCGCGGCGTCGCCCCGGGCGGCGGGCCTGTCCGGCAGCGCCGGGCCTGGGGACGGCGCGTCGAGCCCGTCGGCGATGAAGCCCGCATAGGCCAGGGCTTCGAGCAGCGAGTTGCTGGCGAGCCGGTTCGCCCCGTGCAGGGCGGTCGAGGCGACCTCGCCGTTGGCGTACAGGCCGGGCACGCTGCTGGCGCCGTGCGCGTCCACGCGGATGCCGCCCATGTGGTAGTGCGCCGCCGGCCGCACCGGAATCGGTTGCACGGCCGGATCGATGCCGGCCGCCGCGCACAGGCCCGCGACCGTCGGAAACCGCGTCGGCATCGCCGCGCCGAGCGCGCCGCGGGCATCGAGGTAGACCGTCGATCCCCGCGCCAGCGCCTGGAAGATCGCGCGGGCGACCACGTCGCGAGGCGCGAGGTCGCTGCCGCCGATGCCGGCCATCACGGCTGCGCCGGTCTCGTCGATGAGCCGCGCGCCCTCACCGCGCAGCGCCTCGGTGGCGAGCGGCATCGGGTCGGCGCCCGCCGCGATCGCGGTGGGATGGAACTGCACGAACTCCATGTCGCGCAGCACCGCACCGGCACGGGCCGCGAGCGCGAGCCCGCGGCCGGTCGCTCCGCGCGGATTCGTGGTCGCTGCGTAGAGCGCCCCGACGCCGCCGGTGGCGAGCACCACGGCACGGGCCGGGATGCGGAACCGCGCGCCGTCGCGCTCGCACGCGACGCCGGCCACCGCACCGGCCTCGTCGCGTAGGAGATCGTGGACGCAAGCTCTGACCACCTCGATCGAGGGCGTGGCGAAGACGGCGCGCACGAGACCTTCGAGGACGCGCGCGCCGGTCGCGTCGCCGCCGGCACGCACGATGCGGCGGCGCCCGTGGGCGGCCTCCAGCCCCAGGGCCAGGGCGCCGTCCGTCGCCCGATCGAAGGGCACGCCGATGCGCACGAGCCAGTCGATCAGGCTCGGCCCCTCTGCGGCCACCCGCAGGGCCACCGCGGGATCGGTGAGGCCGGCACCCGCCGCCTCGGTGTCGGCGGCGTGGAGGGCGGGGGCGTCGTCGGCGCCGATCGCGGCGGCGATGCCCCCTTGCGCCCAGCCGGTGGCGGTGCCGAACCCCAGCGGCGCGGCGCTCACGAGCGTCACCGGACGGGGGCTGAGCCGGAGGGCAACGCCGAGGCCGGCCACGCCGGCGCCGACGACGACGATGCGGTCGGCTGGATCGCGGGTGAGAGGAGGAGAGACGTGCGCGTTCATCGGGCCCCCACCGCCAGCATCCGCTCCACCGCGGCCCGCGCCCGATCGGCCAGCGCCGGATCGACGACGACCTCGTGGGTCATCGTCTCGAGGGCACGGCGGATGTTCTTCAGGCTCATCCGCTTCATGTGCGGGCACAGGTTGCAGGGCTTGATGAACGCGATGTCGGGATTCTGGGCCGCGATGTTGTCGGCCATCGAGCACTCGGTGACGAGCACCACCTGCGCCGGGCGCTTCTTCAGGACGAAGTTCAGCATCATCGCGGTCGAGCCGGAAAAGTCCGATTCCGCGACGACGTCCGGCGAGCACTCGGGATGGGCGATGACGGTGACGCCGGGATAGCTCTCGCGCACCTCGCGGATGTCGGCGGGGGTGAAGCGCTCGTGCACCTCGCAGTGGCCGGCCCAGGTCAGGATCTCGATCTCGGGCAAGGCGGCCTGGACGTTCTGCGCCAGGAACTCGTCCGGGATCATCAGGACGCGCCGCGCGCCGAGCGACCGGATCACGTCGACGGCGTTGCCGGACGTGCAGCAGAGGTCCGATTCGGCCTTCACCGCGGCGGAGGTGTTGACGTAGGTCACGATCGGCACGCCGGGGTACTTCGCCCGCAGGCCGCGCACGTCTTCCGCCGTGATCGAGTCGGCGAGCGAGCAGCCGGCGGCGAGGTCCGGGATGAGCACGGTCTTGCCCGGGTTCAGGAGCTTGGCCGTCTCGGCCATGAAGTGCACGCCAGCGAGCACGATCACGTCCGCCTCGACGGTCACCGCCTCGCGGGCGAGCGCCAAGCTGTCGCCGACGATGTCGGCCACCGTGTGGAAGATCTCGGGCGCTTGGTAGTTGTGCGCGAGGATCACCGCGTTGCGCTCGCGCTTGAGCCGCAGGATCGCTGCGATGTCGGGCGCCAGCGCCGGCCACTCGATCGCCGGAATGTGCCGGCTGACGCGGGCGTAGATGTCGGGGAGCGGCATCCCGGCGGGCGCGTGGGGCGTGCGGGCGAGGGAGTGGGCGGTCGACGCCATGGCGTCCTCCATTATGCTCAAGTTGAGCATTCTGCTGCCTAACGTAGGCGCGCCGAAGGCCCCTGTCCAGATATGCTGAGACTGAGCATAACGGTTTTGCGACGCACCCGTCAGGATGCGCCGCAGCGATCGTGTCCGGTTCAGCCGAAGGTCTCGGGGTCGGGGCCGATGCGTCCGCCCGGCCGGTCGAGGGCGGCGATTCCCGCCATCTCGTCGGGCGTCAGCGTGAAGTCGAACACGGCGATGTTCTCGGCGATGCGCGCGGGCGTCGCGGTCTTCGGGATGGCGATGAGGCCGCCCTGAACGTGCCAGCGCAGCGCCACCTGGGCCGGGCTTCGCCCGTGCGCCGCGCCGATCGCGGCGAGGACGGGGTCGTCCAGCTCCCGGCCCTGGCCGAGCGGGCTCCAGGATTCGGTGACGATGCCGAGGCGGTCGTGCACGGCGCGCAAGGAGGCCTGCTGGAAATGCGGGTGCAGCTCGATCTGGTTGAGTGCGGGCACCACGCCGGTCTCGCCGACGATCCGTTCCAGGTGGTCTTCCGTGAAGTTCGAGACGCCGATCGACCGGACGCGGCCGGCCTCGCGCAGCTCGATCAGCGCCCGCCACGTCTCCACGAAGAGCTTCCGCTCGGGACAGGGCCAGTGGATCAGGTAGAGGTCGACGTGCGGCAACCCGAGCTTGCCGAGGCTCGCGTCGCAGGCGCGCAGGGTCGCGTCGCGACCCTGCGCATCGTTCCAAACCTTGGTCGTGACGAAGAGGTCGCTGCGCGCGACCTCCGCGCCGCGGATGGTGCGGCCGACTCCCGCCTCGTTGCCGTAGATCGCCGCGGTGTCGATCGCGCGGTAGCCGGCCCGGATCGCCCGGCCGACGATGTCGGGCGCCTCGGCTTCCCCGAGCTGATAGACCCCGAAGCCGAGGCTCGGCATCGCGTGCCCGTCGTTGAAGGGCAGGGTCGGAACGCTGACGGTCATGGCAGGCTCTCCGGTTCTGACGGCGCCGAGCGAGGGCGGCGGGAAGCGCATGACTTGGAACGCGCGGGAACCGGAACCAGGCGCCGCGCTGCGGAGCGGGCGGCGCGATGACTAACCTATGTGGCTGCACCCCGCGATCGAGTGCGCAAAACGGGGGCGTGGTGCTCAGGCGCCAAGGGAAAGATCAGCCGCACGGGAGATGATGTCGCTCATGAAGGGCTCGACGAACGGCGACGCCTCGCAGCCGTCCCGACCCGACAGGCCGGCCTTGTCCGGGGCGATCCGCACCCATCTCGGAGACCACCTGCGCGCCGCCTACGCGGCTTCGCGGCAGACGCCCCCGTCGGCCAACCTCGCCGACCTCCTCGCCCGACTCGAAGGGGTGCTCGCCGCCGCGCAGGGACGCGACGAGCAGGCCTTCCGGGCCGGTCTCCTGGACGCCGCACCGAGCCTGCACAGCTTCGCCATCTCGCTGACCCGGAATCCGACCACGGCCGACGACCTCGTGCAGGACACCCTGCTGCGGGCGTGGCGCAGCCGCGGCAGCTTCAAGGTCGGGACGAACCTGGGCGCGTGGCTGTTCACCATCATGCGCAACGCCTTCTACAGCGTGCACCGCAAGCACGCGCGGGAGGTGGCCGACAGCGACGGCGACCACGCCGCGCGCCTCACCAGCCTGCCCGAGCAGGGCGGCCACCTCGACCTCCAGGACGTGCAGGCCGCCCTCGGCCGGCTGGCGCCGACGATGCGCGAGGCGCTGATGCTGGTCGCCGTCGAGAACGTCTCCTACGAGGAGGCGGCCACGATCCTGAACTGCCGCATCGGCACCGTGAAGAGCCGGGTGTGGCGCGCCCGCGACCAGCTCGCCAACATGCTCGGCTACACGGGTGCCGAGATCGGCGCGGACCACCTCACCCTGTCGGCCATCGGCAGCGACGGGGTCGCGGCGGGCCTCTGAGGACGCCCGCGGGCGAATCCGCGCACCGCCGCGATGACGCGGCGCAGTCTGGACCGGATCTAATCCGCACGCCATCGCGTTCCTGCTCGTAACAACTCCGTGCGGGCGCCACCGCGCCCGCGCCAGCGCCGCCGGGCCTTGCCCGGCCGCACGGGACAGCGAGCATGACCGATACGACGCGAGACACGGCCTTCGCGCTGACGCGACGGACGATGGTGGAGGCCTGCGCCGCAACCGCCGCCGTGACCGGTCTCGGCATTCCCGGAGCAGGCGGACCGGCCTCGGCCGCGCCTGCCCCGGGCGATCCGGCGCCGCAGATGATGCCGATGCGCCTCACCGTGAACGGCACGCCCCACGACCTCATCCTCGACACGCGCACGACGCTGCTCGACGCGCTGCGCGAGCACTTGGACCTCAACGGCTCGAAGAAGGGGTGCGACCACGGCCAGTGCGGCGCCTGCACGGTGCTGGTCGGCGGGCGCCGCATCAATGCTTGCCTGACGCTGGCCGCGATGCACGAGGGCGACGCGATCACCACGATCGAAGGGCTCGGCACCGAGGCGGCGCTGCACCCGCTCCAGGCCGCGTTCCTGCACCACGACGGCTACCAGTGCGGCTACTGCACGCCGGGCCAGATCTGCTCGGCCGTCGGCATGCTCGCCGAGGTCGAGGCGGGCTGGCCGAGCCACGTGACCGGCGACCTCACCGCCAAGGCCGTCCTCACCGACGCGGAGATCCGCGAGCGGATGAGCGGCAACATCTGTCGCTGCAGCGCCTACCCGAACATCGTCGCGGCGATCCGCGACGTTGCCGGCATCGATCTCTAGAGGCGCGCCATGAAAGCCTTCACCTACGAGCGCCCCGCCACCGTCCTGGACGCCGCCCGCCTCGCGGCCGAGCGGCCGAACGCCAAGTTCATTGCCGGCGGCACCAACCTCCTCGACCTGATGAAGCTCCAGGTCGAGACGCCCGCGACCCTGATCGACGTCAACCGGCTGCCGCTCGACAAAGTCGAGGACACGGCCGACGGCGGCCTGCGGATCGGCGCGCTGGTGCGCAACGCCGACCTCGCCGCGCACCCGCGGGTGCGCCGGGACTACGCGGTGCTGAGCCAAGCCTTGCTCGCGGGCGCCTCGGGGCAGTTGCGCAACAAGGCGACGACCGCCGGCAACCTGCTTCAGCGGACGCGGTGCTACTACTTCTACGACACGTCGAAACCCTGCAACAAGCGCGAGCCGGGCTCGGGCTGCGCCGCGGTCGGCGGCTTCAACCGCATCATGGCGGTGCTCGGCGCGAGCGACGCCTGCATCGCCACCAACCCGTCCGACATGAACGTCGCGCTGCGGGCGCTCGACGCCACGGTCGAGACCGCATCCCCGAACGGCGCCACGCGCGCGATCCCGATGGACAGGTTCCACCGGTTGCCGGGCGACACGCCGCAGGTGGAGACCGACCTCCAGCGCGGCGAGATCATCACCGCGGTCACGCTGCCGAAGCCGGTTGCCGGCCTGCACGTCTACCGCAAGGTCCGCGACCGCGCCTCCTACGCCTTCGCTACCGTGTCGGTGGCGGCTGTGCTCGGACAGATGAACGGCCGGATCACGCAGGCCCGCCTCGCCTTCGGCGGGCTCGCGCACAGGCCCTGGCGGGTCGAGGCCGCGGAGGAAGCCCTGGTCCGGACGGGGCAGGCGGATGCCGCCGCCGATGCCGTGCTCGCGGGCGCCCGCGGCTACGGCAGCAACGACTTCAAGATCCCGCTCACGCGGCGGACGCTCCGCGCGGTGGTCACCGAGGCCACCCGCGCCTGATCCCGTCCCCGCCACGCAGTCAGGATTGCCCCCATGGAGATGAACCAACCGATCGGCGCGACGCCGCTGGACGGCAAGCCCGACGGGCTTCTCGGCCAGCCGATCGACCGCATCGACGGGCCCCTCAAGGTGACGGGCCGCGCGCCCTACGCCTACGAAACCCGTGAGCTCAAGAACCCGGCCTACGGCTTCATCGTCGGCTCCGCGATCGCCAGCGGCACGATCCGCGCGATCGACACCGCCGCCGCCCTGCGCGCCCCGGGCGTCATCCACGTGATGACCCATGAGAACGTGCCGGAGCAGGGCGAGAAGAAGGAGCAGGTCTGGCCGCAACTCGCGGGCACCGCGATCACGTTCTTCGACCAGCCGGTGGCCTTCGTCGTGGCCGAGACCTTCGAGCAGGCGCGCGCGGCCGCGCACCTCGTGGCGATCACCTACGACAGGAGCAAGCCGCGGGCGTCGCTGCGCGAGGCGATGCCGGAAACCTACAAGCCGAAGGCCGCGGCCACCGAACCGGATTCGGCGCTCGGCGACTTCGCGGGCGCCTTCGTCGCCGCGCCGGTGAAGCTCGACGTCGAATACACCACGCCCGTCCAGATCCACGCCCAGATGGAGCCGCACGCGACCATCGCCGCGTGGGAGGACGATCGCGTCGTGCTCTACACCGCCAACCAGATGCTGAACCGGGGCCAGAAATCGCTGGCGCAGGTCCTGAAGCTGCCGGTCGAGAACGTGCGGCTGGTCAGCCACTACATCGGCGGCGGCTTCGGCGCGAAGCTCCAGCCGACGCCCGAGGCGGTGCTGGCCGCACTGGCTTCCCGGACGATCAGGCGTCCCGTGAAGGTGGCGCTCACGCGCCAGCAGGAGTTCCACGTCGCCACCCACAGGACCGACACCATTCAGCACATCCGCCTCGGCGCCGACCGGGACGGGCGCCTCAGCGCCATCGCGCACGAATCCTGGTCCGACACGGCCGAGGGCGATGCGTTCTTCGAGACCTCGGCCAACGTCACGCGCTCCCTCTACGCCGCCCCGAACCGGATCACCCGCCACCGCCTCGCCGCGCTCAACCTACCGATCGCCTCCTCGATGCGCGCACCCGGCGAGGCGGTGGGCATGCTCGCCTTCGAGTGCGCCATGGACGAGCTCGCCGAGCAGATCGGGCTCGACCCGATCGAGCTGCGCGTCCGCAACGAGCCGACGCAGGACCCCGAGAAGCAGGTGCCGTTCTCGACCCGCGCCCTCGTGCCCTGCATGCGCGAGGGCGCGCGGCTGTTCGGCTGGGACAGGCGCGGGGCTCCGGCCTCGACGCGCGACGGCAACTGGATGGTCGGCATGGGCATGTCGGCGGCGGCCCGCCTCAACCCGCTGATGCCCTCCTCGGCCTCGGTGAAGCTCGGCCCCGACGGCTACCTCACCGTGCGGATGGCGATGACCGACATCGGCACCGGCACCTACACCATCCTGGCGCAGATCGCGGGCGAGATGCTGGGCCTGCCGATCGCGCGCATCCGCGTCGAGATCGGCGACACCGCCTACCCCGCGGCCTCGGGCTCCGGCGGATCGTTCGGCGCAGGGTCGGCCGGCTCGGCGCTCTACGTCGCCTGCGACGCCCTTCGGACGAAGCTCATCGCCGGCACCGACCTGGACCCGGCGACCGTGACGTTCGCGGACGGGCGGGTCACGGCGGGCAACCGCTCCGAGGCGCTGACCGACCTCGCCGGCCCCGCAGGGGTCGAGGCCGAGGGCGAGATCAAGCCCGGCGCGATGAAGCAGAAGTTCTCGCAGTACGCCTTCGGCGCGCACTTCGCCGAGGTCGGCGTCGACCGGGACACCGGCGAGATCCGCCTGCGGCGGATGCTCGGGGTCTTCACCGGCGGGCGCATCCTCAACGCCAAGACCGCGCGCTCGCAGGCGATCGGCGGGATGACCTTCGGCGTCGGCGCGGCCCTGATGGAGGAGGCGGCGATCGACCCGCGCTTCGGCACCTTCGTCAACCACGATCTCTCCGAGTACCACGTGCCCGTGCACGCCGACATCCCGGCGATGGACGCGGTTTTCCTGCCCGAGCTCGACGACAAGGCGAACCCGCTCAAGAGCAAGGGTCTGGGCGAGCTCGGCATCTGCGGCGCCGGCGCGTCGCTCGCCAACGCCGTCTACAACGCCACCGGCATCCGCATCCGCGACTATCCGCTGACGCTGGACAAGGTGCTGAAGGGCTTCGAGGAGCAGGAAGGCCGGGCGCCGCGGCGGGCGTGAGCGTTCCGGTCTGCGACGGTTGACGGGAACCGCGCCCCGGTTGACCAGCGCAAGTGCGGACTGCCGGCCTTCCTGTTCCGCTACAACTGGCCGCGGCCCCACATGGGCATCAAGGGCAACACACCCATCGGCCGCCTCGGCCTCTGCGACGACAACCTGCTGAGGCTCCACACCCAGAGCGCTCTCCGTCGAAGTGGACGCCGGTTCGGCGAAAGAGAGCGCGGTAAAACAATGACCTGGAGCCGCGACCGATTGCAACGCGATCGGGCGTGACTCTCGTCGGCGACGCGCTTGTCCGGGGACTGCCTGCCCGATAGGGGGTTGGCCACCCGCACAGCCGCGAAGACATGCAGCTTTCCATCTTCATCATCGCCCGCAACGAGGTGGACCGCATCGGCGCGACGATCCGCGCGGTGCGCAGCCTGACCGACGACCTGGTCGTGGTGGATTCGGGCTCGACCGACGGCACGCAGGTCCTCGCGCACGCCCTCGGCGCCCGCGTGATCCACAACGACTGGCCCGGTTACGGCCCGCAGAAGCGCTTCGCCGAGGACCAGTGCCGCCACGACTGGCTGCTGAACCTCGACGCCGACGAGGTCGTGCCGGAGGACCTTGCGGCCAACATCCGGGCGCTGTTCGCCCACGGCGAGCCCGAGAAGCCGGCGTGGCGCATCGCCATCGCCGAGATCTTTCCCGGCGAGACCCACCCCCACCCCTGGGCCTACGCGCTGACGCCGGTGCGGCTCTACCGCAGGGATCGCGGACGCTACGCGCCCTCCCCGGTCCACGATCGGGTCGAGCTTCAGCCCGGGGTTGCGGCCGGGCGCCTGAAGGGGGTGATCCACCACTTCTCGGTGCGCTCGCTCGGCGACCAGCTCGACAAGCTCAACCGCTATTCCGACCAGCAGGCGGACGACCTCGCCGCCCGCGGCGTCGCGATCCCGAGCTGGCGCGTCTTCGTCGAATTGCCGGGCAACTTCCTCAAGGCCTATGTCGGCCGCCGCCACTTCGTGCGCGGGGTCTACGGCTTCCTCACGGCGATGAACTACGCCATCTCCCGCCACCTGCGCGTCGCCAAGCACTACGAGCGCCGCCGCGCGGCCGCGCCGCCCACGGTGGCACGAAGGGCTTCACATCCGGATTGACGGGCTCCTTGTCTCGAGGATGCCCCGGACTCCGGCTTTGCTTCATGCCCGGTTCCTTCGGTCCTAGCTGATCCTCTCGATCAGCCCGGTCCAAAGTCAGCCGGAACATCGCAACAGCCATCGCGACCCAAACCTGTCAGCATGGTATCGAGAGGTCTCCAGCGTTCTATCCGTGACGAACGCGTCAGGGCCTCTCAATGACTGGAACGTAAGCCGAAGCAATCGGCAATTTCAATTTCACATTTATCATAATAATAAATATATGATAATACTGAATATATACTAAAGTCAAAGTGCAATAAGATTTGGTTGAGTCCATACTCACTCTCGAGCACGGCTCGTCGAAGGCTAGCGCGCCGATACGCCAAAGATGCGGTCCGGGACTGTAATCGGAGCCGCCGAGGGAGGGACGCATGGCCCACAAGACCGCGAGCACGTCGCCGTGCACGCTGCTGCTCGCCACCGCTTCGTCGCTGATCGCCGCCGGGATGCCGCTGGCAGGCCCGGCCTCCGCCGAGAAGTCCGGCAAGGGCGTGACCTGGGAGGACATCCTCAACGACCAGAGCACCAACGACGACGTGCTGATGTACGGCATGGGCGTGAAGGCCCAACGCTACAGCACGCTGGAGCGGATCGCCGAGGGGGCCGACGGCTGGCGCGAGGCCGACCGTCCGCTGGTCGAGTCGGTGCCGTGGCCGGTCCGGACATCCGACGACCAAGGTTCCGAAGGGCAGTGAGGTGACGCCGTGATCGTTTCCCGTCTCAGGTCCGCCTGGCCCGTCGCTCCGGTCGCCGCGAAGCAGGCCGCCCCGTCGAGCTCGACCCGCGATCCCCTCGATCGCCCCTGTGGAACGACGTGGCCGGGCGCTTCCTCGGCGGCCGCCCGGCGGTGTTCGACGAGCGCGTGCAGGTGGTGCTGCCGCCGGTCACCGAGGATCAGACCCATGTCCCGGTCACGGTCGACGCGCGGGACCTCGGCCGTGCCGACGAGATCCTGCTGATCGCCGACCTCAATCCCTTCCCGCTCACCCTGCGGCTGGAGCCGGTGGCGGCGGCATCCTTCATCGCCCTGCGGATGAAGATCGAGCAGGGCACGCCGATCCGGGCGGCGGTGCGGCAGGGCGATCTCTGGCACGTCGGCGGGCGCTACCTCGACGCGGCCGGCGGCTACTCGGTGCCGCCGGTCGTCGAGAAGAAGACCGACTGGAAGAGTCTCGGCAATACCCGCGCCGAGATCTGGCGCGAGCCGGAAGGCTTGCGCCTGCGCCTGCGCATCACCCATCCGATGGACAACGGGATGATCCCCGGCGTGTCGGTGTTCTTCATCGAGACCCTCGCGGTCTCCGATGCCGCCGGCGCGCCGATGGCCAAGCTGACCCTCAGCGAGGCGATCGCCGACGACCCGACGCTGACGCTCCTGCTCGACGCGCCGCCCAGCGGCGACGTCCTGACGATCGCCGGCCGCAACACCGGCGGGATGGACTTCTCGGCGCGCGTCCCGATCCCGCCCGGAGCCACCGCGCGCAGGCGGGAGGGGCGGCTGTGAGCCGCGCGATCGGAGAGTCCGTCATGCACCCACTGAATCGTCGATCCTGTCTGACCGGCGGGCTTGCCGCTGCTGCCCTCCGCAGCCCGGGCCGCCATCCTGCGCTACGCGCTCGCGC
>NZ_CAXTBY010000055.1:0-24823 GCF_964242245.1 uncultured Methylobacterium sp.
CTGGTTGAGCTCCAACACTGGATACCCTTGGGTCGGGACGATGAGGATTTCAGGACAGATTCGGCGAAGCCGCATCAAGCTCGCAATGGCTGTCGGAACTAACCGTTACCATGTCGTTGAAGAGATCGTACCACGTCATTTTGTGCAGACGGCCATGAAAGCCGGGATTGGCAAGTTTGTCATCGAGGTGATCATTGCAGAGGTCGCGGCGGCAATGCGCAGAGCGCTTGATGATGTTATGGATGCTCTTCCGGTTGGATTTCTTGCCTCAGTCGCCAAGTCGATTGCAGACGGTGCACGAGCGCGGTTGCGAGTAATTGGCTAAAAAACGCAATCCGATCGAAAATTTGTGAGGCTTGTTACCGAAGGCTGCGCCAAACGGCGCTGAAACTCGATGCAAAGATGTTCTTCACGACATGCCGAATGCGCCACAAACTCGCCACAGACCGAAGCAGACCGGGAAAGGTGATAGCAGATTTCTGCAGGTTGTAGAGGACGCCGATCTTGTGGCGAAGATAACGTTTAGAGGCTATTCGATTTCATAATTTCTGTTTAACTCATCGATTTAGTTATGGTCGGAGTGACAAGATTCGAACTTGCGACCCCTTGCACCCATGCATAGACTTGTCTTTTTATATCAATATGCTGAATATTTTATGCCACAGACTAGCCACAAGCAATTCGTTTCGAACAGGTTGCCTCGTCGAGCGGCGGTATCGGCGCGATGGCGTCACGCGCAGGCAGGCCGTCGGTCTGATCGATGTTGAAGACGGTGTAGCCCTTCATGAAGGGGATTTCCCGCTCCGCCTCCGCGCCGCTCTGCTCGTCGGTTTCCCTGCAATTAAGGGTCGAGGCGCAGACGACCAAGCTGCCGTGCTCGCCCTTGCGGACGTGGCCGGACGGATCTGGCCAATCCTGCCCGCCATCGCCGAGCGCGCCGGAACCGGCGCGTTCCCGTTCGCATCCGATCGCCGCGACGTTCCGCTTCATCGACGAGGCGATGGAGCCGGTGATCGTGCCCTGGCGGGCCTATCCCGACGACCACGACGCCGAGGTGCTCCTCGAACGTATCGCCGCGCTGGACAAGCCCCTCGGCGCGGACCTGCGGAGGCTGCAATCCTACACCGTGCCGGTTCCACCACCGACGCGCGGTTCGGCTCGCGCGGGGCATCCTGTGCCCGGTCCATCCCAGGCTCGGCGATGCTCTGCTTCGCTTCATGGACCTTGATCTCTACGATGCACGGACGAGCGTCCGTCTGACCGCGACGATCTCGTAGTTCCGATCCGCGCCCCCGTGAGGAGGCGACTTGACGCGAGACGGTACGCCGAGATCCCGGTATCGGCGGTCAGGCTGGCTTCGTGATCAGCGGCGAGCGCCGGTCGCGCGCATCGGAGCCCGGGCCGCGCCGTCCTCCTCGAACAATTCCGCGAGCTTCTCGGTCATCGCGCCGCCGAGTTCCTCCGCGTCGATGATCGTCACCGCGCGGCGATAGTAGCGGGTCACGTCGTGGCCGATGCCGATGGCGAGCAACTCCACCGGCGAGCGCAGCTCGATGTCCTCGATCATCCAGCGCAGGTGCCGTTCAAGGTAGTTGCCGGCGTTGACCGACAGGGTCGAATCGTCGACCGGCGCGCCGTCCGAGATCACCATCAGGATCTTGCGCTGCTCCGGCCGTCCGAGCAGGCGCTTGTGCGCCCAGTCGAGCGCCTCGCCGTCGATGTTCTCCTTGAGCAGCCCCTCGCGCATCATCAGCCCGAGGTTTTTCCGCGCGCGCCGCCAGGGCGCGTCGGCGCTTTTGTAGACGATGTGGCGCAGGTCGTTCAGCCGGCCAGGCGCGTTCGGCTTGCCGGCGGCGAGCCACGCCTCGCGCGACTGCCCCCCCTTCCAGGCGCGCGTGGTGAACCCCAAAATCTCGACCTTCACCCCGCAGCGCTCCAGCGTGCGCGCCAGGATGTCGGCGCAGGTGGCGGCCACCGTGATCGGCCGTCCGCGCATCGAGCCCGAATTGTCGAGGAGAAGGGTGACCACCGTATCGCGAAAATTGGTGTCCTTCTCCTGCTTGAAGGAGAGGGGCTGGAACGGATCGATCACCACGCGCACGAGGCGGGCCGGATCGATCTGCCCCTCCTCCAGGTCGAAGTCCCAGGCACGGTTCTGCTGCGCCAGCAGCCGGCGCTGGAGGCGGTTGGCCAGCCGCCCGACGACGCCCTGGAGGTGGGAGAGCTGCTTGTCGAGGTAGGTGCGCAGGCGCGTGAGCTCGTCGGCGTCGCACAGATCCTCGGCGTGGATCACCTCGTCGAAGCGACCGTTGAAGACCCGGTAATCCGGCCCGCGCGGCTCGTTCGCCGGCCGCTGCGGCGGCCGCCAGGATTCGGAGGCGTCCTCCGAGTCGGCATTCTCCGCCTCGTCGGGCAATTCGCCGGCCGGCGCGTCCGCGGCCTCCTGCGCCCCTTCCTCGATGTCGTCGGAGGCATCCTCCGAGCTCTCGCTCTCGGCCCGGTCGCCTTGGGCTTGCTCCTCGGCCTCGCCCTCGCTCGGGGTCTGCTCGTCGTCCTGGGCGTCGTTGTCGTCGTCGTTCTCATCGTCCTCGGGGTCGAAGGGCGATTCGTCGGCCATGTCCAGCGACGAGAGCAGGTCGCGCACGGAGCGGGCGAAGCTGCGCTGGTCCTCGATCGCGCCGATCAGGCCGTCGAGGTTCTGCCCGGCCTTCGACTCGATGTGCGGGCGCCACAGCTCGACGATGCGGCGCGCGGCGTCCGGCGGCGCTTGGCCGGTCAGGCGCTCGCGCACCATCAGGGCCACCGCGTCCTCCATCGGCGCGTCGGCCCGGTCGGTGATGGTCTCGTACTTGCCGCCGCGGTGGTAGCGGTCCTCCAGCATCGCGGAGATGTTGGCGGCCACCCCCGACATCCGGCGCGAGCCGATCGCCTCGACCCGGGCCTGCTCGACGGCGTCGAACACCGCGCGGGCCGCCGAGCTTTCCGGCGCGAGGCGGCGATGAACAGCCGTGTCGTGGCAGCCGAGGCGCAGGGCCATCGAGTCGGCGTTGCCACGCAGCACCGCGACATCGGCGGCCGTGAGCTTGCGCGGGGGCTCGGGCAGGCGCGCCTTGTCGCCGGTCAGCGCCGGACGGTCGGTGGCGTAGGTCACCTCGATCGTGGAGCGCTTGGCGATGGCGCGCAGGCACCCGGCGACCGAGCGCTTCAGGGGCTCGGCCACGGGCTCGCGGCGCTCGCCGGGCTTGCGGTTGGAGATCGACATGCGGTTACCGGTCGGCGTCGAGTTCGAAGGGGCGGTTCAGGATGTCGTCCCAGGTGTAGGGGCAGTCGGCGGGCAGGAGTTTCAACGATCGTTTCATCTCGCGGGCGGCCCTGATGCGAGCGAGGCGGAAGGCTTTCCGCCGTGCCTCCTCCAGATTGGACTTCAACCCGGGGCTCCGCTCCAACTGCAACAAGGCCCTTTCGCGATGCTCGGCGACGCTGAGAGCCCAACTGCGGCTTCGTCGTTCGGATTGATTGTCCCACTTGAGCATGTGGAGCAGGACGATCTCGATCGCACTCTGAAGCCGATGGTACTCGCTCAGGCCCACGTCGCTCAACTCCTCGGCAATGTTGTCGAGATCGAGCGCGTCCACCCGGCCGGCGCGTAGCAGCGCCACCTGCTCCTGAACCCAGGTGTAAATGTCGTCGGCATGGCGCGTTCCCCGACGCACGTTCGCCGATGCGGTCGCCGCCATGTCCAGCATCGGGGCATTCCGCGTCACGGGTTCCTCCATGCGTGTCGCCGCTGCCGATCAGCTCAGTGCGACGTTCAGCGCGCTCTCGGGCAGCTCACGCCCGAAGGCGCGCTGGTAGAACTCGGCCACCAAGCTCCGCTCCAGCTCGTCGCACTTGTTCAGGAACGTGACCCGGAAGGCGAAGCCGACATCGCGAAAAATGTCGGCGTTCTCGGCCCAGGTGATGACGGTGCGCGGGCTCATCACCGTGGAGAGGTCCCCGTTCATGAAGGCGTTGCGGGTGAGGTCGGCCACGCGCACCATCCGGTTGACGACGTCGCGGCCCTGATCGCCCTTGTAGTGCAGGGCCTTCGACAACACGATGTCGACCTCGCGGTCGTGGGGCAGGTAGTTCAGCGTCGTGACGATCGACCAGCGGTCCATCTGTCCCTGGTTGATCTGCTGCGTGCCGTGGTAGAGGCCCGACGTGTCGCCGAGGCCCACGGTGTTGGCGGTGGCGAAGAGGCGGAAGGCCGGGTGCGGGCGGATCACCCGCTTCTGGTCGAGCAGCGTCAGCCGGCCGGACACCTCCAGCACCCGCTGGATCACGAACATCACGTCGGGCCGCCCCGCATCGTACTCGTCGAACACCAGCGCGACGTTGTTCTGCAGCGCCCAGGGCAGGATGCCGTCCTGGAAGGCGGTGATCTGCTTGCCGTCCTGCAGCACGATCGCGTCCTTGCCGACGAGGTCGATGCGCGAGACGTGGCTGTCGAGGTTGATCCGCACGCACGGCCAGTTCAGCCGGGCGGCGACCTGCTCGATATGGGTGGACTTGCCGGTGCCGTGGTAGCCGGTGACCATCACGCGGCGGTTGCGCGCGAAGCCCGCGAGGATCGCGAGCGTGGTCTCCCGGTCGAAGATGTAGTCGGCATCGAGGTCGGGCACGTGCTCGGCGGGGCCGGAGAAGGCCGGAACCTCGAGGTCGATGTCGATGCCGAAGGTGGTGCGGACGGAGACGGTCCGGTCGGGAAGCGCGGCGGGCTTGTCGTCGGAGAGCATACGGAACCTCGTAGGGGCGGGCTCCGACGATCCTCGGATCGAGAAGCCGCGCGGAACTGTCTCGGACCTCGCATCGCCGGGCCGTCGCGGCCGGGATGCCGGCCTTCCTTAACCGTCGTCGCGCCGGGGCGCCACGGAAGGGGTGGACCCTTCATATAGGCTGCGCTCCGGCGATTGCCGCCCGGCCGCGCGCGAAAGCAGCCGCCCGTCCTGCATCGATCGTGCCGGACGGCTTCGTCAGCACAGGCCGGCGGCGCGCAGCACGTCGTGGGCGCGGATGATGTCGCGCAGGCGCTCCTCGAAGGAGCGGTCGCCGCCGTTGGCGTCCGGGTGGAAGCGCTTCACCAGAGCCTTGTACTGCGCCTTGATCGCGGCGGTGTCGGCACCGTCCTCCAGTCCCATCACGTCGAGCGCCTTGCGGACGGTGGCCGAGAGCTTCGGACGCGCGGGCTCCGGCGCCTTGGCGCGGCCCCGCGTGCCGCCGACGCCCTCGGTGCGCAGCACGCCGAGCGGGTCGACGTAGGCCCAGTCGCGGGTCGGCTCGGTGGCGGCCTTGGCGCCCGCGGGCCGGTTCACCCCCATCGCCCAGGTCGGACGGTGGCCGATGACCGCGTCCTTCTGGTAGGCCTGGACGGCGTCGTCGTTCATGCCGTCGAAGTAGTTGTAGGTGGCGTTGTAGGCGCGGACGTGGTCGATGCAGAAGTGCCAGTACTGCCCCTCGGCGCGCCGGCCCTTGGGGGCGCGGTAGAGCCCCGCATGGGTGCAGCCGGCGGCCTCGCACGTGCCCTCGGCCGGCTTGCCGTCCCGGAGCTTGGGCTCGTCGCAGGTGCGCTTGATGCGGATGCTGTCGAACAGCGGCGAGTTGAGATCCATGACGGGGCGATTATGAGGGGGCGGACCCGAGACACAAGGGCGCCGGGCCTGATGACGCATGCGGACGAACGGGGTTGACGGGCCGTCCGCTCGGTGACCCGTCCATTCGGGGAACGATGAGGGCAGGGCCATGAACGGGACACCGACGCTGCGGGACTGGATCGAGGGCACGCTCGCCGATGCGCTCGCGCCGACGAGCCTGAACGTCATCGACGAATCCCACCTGCACGCGGGCCATGCCGGCGCGCGTCCGGGCGGCGAGACGCACTTCCGGCTGGACGTGGTCTCGGCGGCCTTCGAGGGACGGAGCCGCGTCGACCGGCACCGTCTGGTGAACGGCCTGCTCGCGCAGGCGTTCGAGCGCGGCCTCCACGCGCTCGCCGTGAAGGCGCGCACGCCCGCCGAGGCGGCCTGAACCGGGGGAGGGGGCGCCCGTGGCCCTGGTCTGCACGCCGCACATCGCGATCGACGAGGCGGAGCTGCACGAGACCTTCGTGCGCGCCTCCGGCCCCGGCGGCCAGAACGTCAACAAGCTCTCGACCGCGGTGCAGCTCCGCTTCGACGCGCGCCGCTCGGGGGCGCTGCCGGACGCCGTCGCGGTGCGGCTGATGCGGCTCGCCGGGCGGCGGCTCACGGCCGACGGCATCCTGGTCATCAGCGCCCAGCGCTTCCGCACCCAGGAGCGCAACCGGGCCGACGCCCGCGCGCGGCTGGCGGCGCTCGTGGCCGAGGCCGCGGTGCCGCCGGTGCCGCGCCGCGCCACCCGCCCGACGCTGGCCTCGAAGAAGCGCCGGCTGGAGGCCAAGACCCAGCGCGGCGCGGTCAAGCGCCTGCGCGGGGCGCCGACCGATTGAGGTGCTGGACCGTAACGGCACCGTGCCGCCCGTATGGGCCGATGGGCCTCAGCGGATCGCCGCGTCGTTCGTCACGTCCTCCGCTGCCGTTAGAACCGCCGCGCCGTCCGCCGCGATGCGGCGTCCGTCCCGGTCGGCCCTCGCAACGATCGCACGCTCTCCATCGCCGGGTCACGACTGGGTTTCCTCCAGGGGCTGTCCGAGCCTCGGTTTCCGGAGCACGACGAGGCGGCCGGGCACGTCGCGGCCCTGCTCGCGCCGGACCGCCGCCGGGTGAAGCGCGACCTCGGCGAGGCCCGCGCGCGCGGTCGCGTCCCGCAGGTGGGCGTCGGCGTGGGCGTAGCGGCCGTCCGTCCCGAGGATCACGCCGCCGCCGTCGTGGGACTGCACCGTGAAGGCAGCGTGTCCCTCCGGCCGCAGCACCCGTCCGATGCCGGCAAGCACCGGCCCGAGATCGGCGAGGTAGATGAACACGTCGGCCGCGACGCACAGGTCGGCGTGGGATTCCGGCTTCTCGGCGAGGAACCCGACGATCTCGCCCTCGATCAGGCGCGCATACGCATCCTTGCGCCGGGCGAGCGCCAGCATCGCGGGCGCGAGGTCGACGCCGATGAGGTGCGCGACGCGGGAGCCCAGCGCCGCGCCCATCAGCCCGGTGCCGCAGCCGAGGTCGATCGCGACCGGGTAGCGCCGGTGGGTACCCGCGGCCGCGTCCAGCGCCGCGCACAGGAGCGTCGGGCCGCGATAGCCGAGCCCCTCGACGAGGTGGCGCTCGAAGCGCCCGGCATAGCCGTCGAACAGCGCCCGGACGTAGGCCGGCGAGAGGGCGGGCAGGGCGCCCCCCGCGCCCAGCCGGGCGAGGTGGACCTGCGTCCCCAGCGCGTCGTCCGGGTCGAGGGTGCGCGCGGTCTCGTAGGCCCGCACGGCGCCGTGGAACAGCGCCGGGTCGACGGCGGCCTGGGCCTCCCGCGCCCGGCCGAGCAGGACCCAGGCCGCGGCATAGCGCGGCGCCAATTCGAGCACTTGGTCCGCCATCTCGGCGGCGCCCGCGGCGTCGCCCTCGGCGAGGCAGGCCTCGGCGTAGGCGTAGCGGCGGTCGGCGAGAAGGTCGCCGGAGCCGGTCTGTCGGCGCATGGGCGGCACAGGTCCGGTGCGGGTGGATCAGGTGCCCTATATCATCACCGGTCCCTCCTGCACCGCACCGCACCCCCTCAACGATGCCGCTCCGCGCCAGCGATCTCCTCACCCTCACCCGCGAGGGCCTGTACTGCCCGCTCGGGGGGTTCCACGTCGATCCGACTTGGCCGGTGGCGCGGGCGCTCATCACCCACGGCCACGCCGACCACGCGCGGGCCGGCCACGGGCGCGTGCTCGCCACCGGCGAGACCCTGCGCATCATGGCGGTGCGCTACGGCGAGGCCTTCTGCGAGGCCCGCCAGGAGGCGCGGCTCGGCGAATCGATCCGGATCGGCGACGTCGCCGTGCGCTTCGCGCCCGCCGGCCACGTGCTCGGCTCGGCGCAGATCGCGATCGAGGCCGAGGGCGTGCGGGTGGTGGTATCGGGCGACTACAAGCGAGCCCGCGACCCGACCTGCCGGCCCTTCGAGGTGGTGCCCTGCGACGTGTTCATCACCGAGGCGACCTTCGGGCTGCCGGTGTTCCGGATGCCGGATACGGCCGGGGAGGTGGCCAAGCTCCTCGCCTCCGTCGCGCTGTTCCCCGAGCGCGCGCACATCGTCGGCGCCTACGCGCTCGGCAAGGCGCAGCGGGTGATGATGCTGCTCCGCGAGGCCGGCTACGACCGGCCGATCCACCTGCACGGGGCGATGGAGAAGCTGACCGACCTGTACAGGCGCGAGGGTTTCGCGCTGGGCGAGACGCCGAAGGTCGCGGCCGCCGACCGCGCGGGCCTGAAGGGCGCCATCGTGCTGTGCCCGCCCTCGTCGATCCAGGACGTGTGGTCGCGCAAATTCCCCGATCCGGTGACGAGCTTCGCCTCGGGCTGGATGCGGGTGCGGGCACGCGCCCGGCAGAAGGGCGTCGAGCTGCCGCTGGTCATCTCCGACCACGCCGACTGGCCGGACCTGTGCCGCACCATCCGCGAGACCGGGGCCGGCGAAGTCTGGGTCACGCACGGGCAGGAGGACGCGCTGGTGCACTGGTGCGGGACGCAGGGCATCAGAGCCAAGCCCCTGCACCTGCTGGGCTACGGCGACGACGGCGAGGCCGAGCCCCCAGCCGATCCGGCGCAGGCCGCCGCCGAGGCTGGGGAAGCCGCCGCCGAGGCTGAGAGTGCCGCCGCCGAGGCTGAGGATGCCGCCGCGTGAACGCCTTCGCCCACCTCCTCGACCGCCTCGCCTACGAGCCCCGCCGCAACGCCAAGCTCCGCCTGCTCCAGGATTACTTTGCGAAGACGCCCGACCCGGAGCGCGGCTACGCTCTGGCCGCGATGACCGGCACCTTGAGCTTCCGCGAGGCCAAGCCCGCCCTGATCCGCGGGCTGGTGGAGGCGCGGATCGACCCGGTTCTGTTCCGGCTCTCGCACAACTATGTCGGGGATCTGGCCGAGACCACGGCGCTGATCTGGCCGGGGCTCGCGGACGCGCAAGATGAGGCGCAGGTCCCCTCTCCCGTTCGGGAGAGGGACAGGGTGAGGGACGAGACTTGTCCGGAGAGACCTGATCCCTCACCCCAACCCTCTCCCGCACGGGAGAGGGGGCCGGCCGGTGCACCCGGACTCGGCCACAACAACCCGCCGCCACACGTGCCGACGCTGGGCGAGGTGGTCGAGACCCTGGCCACGACGCGCAAGGCCGACCTGCCGGGCCACCTCGCCGACTGGCTCGACGCGCTGGACGAGACCGGCCGCTGGGCGCTGCTGAAGCTCGTCACCGGGAACCTGCGCGTCGGCGTCTCGGCCCGGCTCGCCAAGACCGCGGTCGGCGCGCTCGGCGGCCACGAGGCGGACGCGGTCGAGGAGGTGTGGCATGGGCTGACCGCGCCGTTCGAGGCGCTGTTCGCCTGGGCGGAGGGGCGCGGGCCGCGGCCGGAGACCCTGAACCCGGCCCCGTTCCGGCCGCCGATGCTGTCGCACCCGATCGAGGAGGAGACGGATTTCGACAAGCTCGCGCCCGGCGACTTCTCGGCGGAGTGGAAGTGGGACGGCATCCGCGTCCAGCTCGTCGGCGGCCTCGATCGAGAGAGCCGCCGAATCGCAAAGATCTACTCGCGCACCGGCGAGGACATCTCCGGCGCCTTCCCGGACCTTGCCGAGGCCGTCACCTTCACCGGCACGCTCGACGGCGAGCTGCTGATCCTGCGCGGGGGCCGGGTGCAGAGCTTCAACGTGCTCCAGCAGCGCCTCAACCGCAAGGCGGTGACGGCCAAGCTCCTGGAGGAGTTTCCCGCGCACGTGCGCGCCTACGACCTGCTCACCGCCGACGGCGCGGACCTGCGCGGGCTCCCCTTCACCGAGCGGCGCGCCCGGCTGGAGGCGTTCGTCGCCAACCTCGACCACGCCCGCATCGACGCCTCGCCGCTGGTGCCGTTCGCGTCCTGGGACGACCTGACCGCGGCGCGCGCCGACCCGGCCTCGATCGGGGCCGGTGACGATGCCGACGCCATCGAGGGCGTGATGCTCAAGCGCCTGGACAGCCCCTACCTGCCCGGCCGGCCCAAGGGGCCGTGGTGGAAGTGGAAGCGGGAGCCGCACCGCGTCGACGCGGTGATGATGTACGCCCAGCGCGGCCACGGGAAGCGCTCGTCGTTCTACTCCGACTACACCTTCGGCGTCTGGCGCGACCGGGAGGACGGCGGCCCGGAACTGGTCCCCGTCGGCAAGGCCTACCACGGCTTCACCGACGCGGAGCTGGCCAAGCTCGACCGCTACGTGCGCAACCACACGGTCAAGCGCTTCGGGCCCGTGCGCGAGGTCGGCTACGGGATGGAAGGGGGGCTGGTGCTGGAGATCGCGTTCGAGGGCGTGCAGCGCTCGACCCGGCACAAGTCCGGCGTCGCGATGCGCTTTCCCCGCGTCAGCCGCATCCGGTGGGACAAGCCGGCGGCCGAGGCCGACCGGATCGAGCTGCTCGAGCGCATCCTGGCGCGCGGCGAGCGCGCGGTGATGCCGGGCACGGCGCTGGAGGGGACCGGATGAGGCAGGGCAGGGTGGGCGCGGTCGAGGGTTTGCGCGCGGGCGAGGTCCGGCGGCAGGCGCACGCCCGGCTGACGATCGCGACGCCGGGGCCGGGCTTCACGGAGTTCACGGACGGGGTCGCCGCCTTCGTGCGCGAGGCCGGCGTGACGAGCGGCCTCGTCACGGTGTTCTGCCGGCACACCTCGGCCTCGCTGACGATCCAGGAGAACGCCGACCCGGACGTGCGGACCGACCTGATGAGCGCGCTCGACGGCCTCGCGCCGCGCCACTCCGTCTACGTCCACGGGGCCGAGGGACCGGACGACATGCCGGGCCACATCCGCACGATGATCACCGACGCCGCGCTGACGATTCCCGTCATCGACGGCCGGCTGGCGCTGGGCACGTGGCAGGGGATCTACCTGATCGAGCACCGCGACCGCCCGCATCGGCGGGAGATCGTGCTGGCGGTGGTCGGCGCCTGACGGCGCCCGCCCGATGCACCGCACCGCGGCCGGCGAGCCTCCTTCCGGCGTCACCAGGGCGGCTGCCGCGCGTGACGCGTTCAGGACGAGGCCGCCTCCCGCACGGTCCCTCGCCTCGGCCGCCCAAACGGAGCGACCGCTTGGTGCGCGAGATCGGCAGGATCGGGCGTTCGACTCGGGTCGGCGTGCGGCCTCCGGGTGGAGACCCCGGCGGTCCCGCGCCCGAGGCCCGTCTCGTGATCGGCAGGGCCGCGGACCTTGACGATCCGTTAACCATTCCTGTGCTGCATTGGCACGTGTCCGATGGGTTTGCCATGCGCCACATTCATATCGAGCCGGGTCTGCGCCTGCGCTTCGCCGGCCGCGGCGAGGCCTTCGACGAAGGTGTCGAGATCGGCTTGCTGGCGGCCAGCATGGCGGCGCGACTGGGCGAGTTCTCGGCGACGCTCGCCAGCACGACCCTGGATCAGGCCCGTGTCCTGGCCGCGGGCATGAACTACCGCGTCCACGTCGTGCAGGACGATGGGACCTCGGCGGAGGTGATGTTCCTCACCGGCAGTCGCCGCCCCAAGCTGCGGCTGATCGAGACGCCCGCCTCCGCGTACGCCAGAGCGACGTAGCCCGCCGGTTCGTCCCGACCGGCCCGCCGCGTCCGCTCGCCATCCCCGCCTGCTCGCGCGCAGCCGTCCTCGGGCGGCGCGGCGTCGGACGCTCACAGGAACTTCAGCGGGTCGGTCTCGGGCGGGGGCGGGGCCACGTCGGCGCGGTTCCACCAGCCGCCGCCGAGCGCCTGGAACAGGGCGGCGGTGTCGGCGTACTGCGTCGCCCGGGCGCCGGCCGAGGTGACGAGCGCCGAGAGGTAGCCCTGCTGCGCGATCAGCACCTGCGTGCCGTTGATCGCGCCCGCGCTGTACTGCTTGCGGATCAGCCCGAGGCTCTCGCCCGTGGCCTTCTCGGCGGCCGACGCCGCCGCGACCGCGCCCGCGTCCCCCTGCAGGGCGCGGAGGGCATCGGCAACGTTCTGGAAGGCGCCGATGACGACCGCGCGGTACTGCGCCTGCGCCTGGGTCAGAGCCTCCTCGCTCACCCGCTGGCGGCGGTAGAGGGTGCCGGCGTCGAAGAGCGGCTGCGTCGCCTGTCCCAGCACGCTGAAGAAGGCCGCCCCGGGATTGGCGATCTGCGCGAGCTGCACCGCGCTGGAGCCGCCGGTGGCGGTGATGTTGAACTGCGGCAGGCGATTGGCCACGGCGACGCCCACGTTCGCGCTCGCCTGCTGCACCAGGGCCTCGGCCGCCTTCACGTCCGGGCGCTGCTGCACGAGGCGCGAGGGCAGGCTCACCGGCAGCTTCGTCGGCAGGCGGAGCGCGGCCAGCGTGAAGGTCTCGGCCACCTCCTCGGAGGGCAGGCGGCCGGCCAGCGCGGTAAGCAGGTTGCGCTGCTGGGCGAGCTGCTTCTCCAGGGGCGGCAGGAGCTGCTGCGACAGCGACAGAGCGGCCTGCTGCTGCACCACGTCGGCGCCCGCGATCTGCCCGAGGGCGAGCTGCTTGTTGTAGAGGGTCAGCACCTCGGTCTGGGCCTGGATCACGCGCTTGGTCGCGTCGATCTGGGCGCGGAGCGCCGCCTCCTGGATCGCTGCGGCGACGACGTTGGCCGTAAGGCTCAGGTAGGCCGCCTCCAGTTGGAAGCGCTGGTTCTCGGCCTGCGCCTCCAGCCCTTCGATCTGGCGCCGGTTGCCGCCGAACACGTCCGGGTTGAACGAGACCACCGCCTGCGGCGTGAACAGGCTGTAGAGGTAGCGGTTCTGGTTCTGCAGCGGCGATTGCAGGTCGAGGCCGGGCGCGAGCGCGCCGAGCGCCTGGGGGTTGGCCGTGACGGTGGGATAGAGCGTGCCCTTCTGCGCGAGCACGGTCTGCTGCGCGATGCGGAGCGCCGCCTGGGCCGCCTCCAGGTTCGGGTTGTTGGCCAGCGATTCCGCGACGAGGCGGTTCAGCGCCTTCGACCGGAACAGCGTCCACCACTGGCCGGGGATGTCGGCGCCCGACACGAAGCTCTGGTCGGCCGATCCGCCCTGCCGGGTCGCGATCCGGTCCGCGGCGCTCGGATTTCTGAGCGGTTCTTTGGTGTAGCGCGCGACCGGCGGGTCCTCGGGCGGCACGAAGTTCGGGCCGACCGCACATCCGGACAGGCTCACGGTCGCCGACAGAACGGCTGCCCGCGCAGACCGGCCGATCCGGGTCGTATCGATCATGACGCTCCCGACACGGCGTACGCGCAACGGCGGCGCGACCCGCTCCCGGTAGAGCGCTGCGAGGATTGTCCGAGTCAATGCGGGCGCGGCCGGAGCGGGCCGGGGGCGGCCCGCCGATGCCACGGGCCGAGGGCCGGGAGAGATGCGTGCTTCCGAGACGGGCGCGATCTCCCGCCCCGCTTTGTGGGAGAGACGCCTTTCCCCGCTCCCCGCTTGCGGGGAGAGGCCCGGCTGCACCCCGTCGTGCAGCCGGGAAGCGCAGGCGAAGCCGAAGCGAGGGTGAGGGGGCGACACCGGACGGGACGCATCCGGTGTCGCCCCCTCACCGTCGGCTGCCGCCTCGCCGCGCCGACGACCCACGTCGGGCTTGCCCGACGTGAGCAATCGAGATCGGATCTCGGGCAAACCCGAGATCCGTGGTCGTCGCGGCCCTCTCCCCGCAGGCGGGGCGAGGGGATGCGCGGCGACCCGCGCGCCCAGGGTCGAAATGGGTGAGTCCGACAGCTCGCAGAGGGGAGAGGGACGCGTCGTAAGCATGGCTGTCGAGACCAACGCCATCACGCCGCCGCCCGATGCGCGATAGGTCGCGCATCCGGGTTAGGCGGACGCCGCGAGAACAGCGAGATCAGCACCGGCACGACCACGAGGATGAGGTTGGGCGCGAGCAGGATGCCGCCGACCACCACGAGCGCCAGGGGCTTCTGCACCTGCGAGCCGATACCGGTGGAGACCGCCGCCGGCAGCAGGCCGACGCAGGCCGCGACGCAGGTCATCATCACGGGCCGCATCCGCACGATCGAGGCATGCCAGACGGCATCCCGGCGCGCCCAGCCCTCCTCCATCAGTTGGTTGTAGTAGGAAAGCAGGATCACGCCCTCCATCGTCGAGATGCCGAACAGTGCGATGAAGCCGATCGCCGCCGAGATCGAGAACGGCGTGCCCGTCAGCGTCAGAGCGAGGATGCCGCCGATCATCGCCATCGGGATCACGGACAGGCCCAGCAGCATGTCGGCCACCGAGTTGAAGTTGATGAACAGCAGGAGTGCGATCAGCGCGAGCGTGATCGGCACGACGAGGCTGAGGCGGGAGACCGCGTCCTGGAGGTTGGTGAACTGGCCGACCCATTCGAGGTGGTAGCCCGCCGGCAGGCCGACCTCCGCCTCCACCCGCCGCTGCGCCTCCAGGACCGTACCGCCGAGGTCGCGTCCGCGCACCGAGAACTTGACGGGGATGTAGCGCTCCTGGTCCTCGCGGTAGATGAAGGAGGCGCCCGAGACGAGGTCGACGTCGGCGATCTCGGAGAGCGGCACCTGCACCACGCCGCCGTTGGGGTTGGCCGCGCCGATGGTGATGTTGCGGATGGTGGCCAGCGACGAGCGGTACTCGCGCGCCAGCCGCACGCGCATCGGGAAGTGCCGGTCCGAGCCGTACTCGTAGAGGTCGCCCGCGATCTGGCCGCCGATGGCCGACTGGATCGTGGTGTTCACGTCGCCGATCGACAGCCCGTAGCGCGCCGCCTTGTGCCGGTCGACGTCGATGCGCACCGTGGGCTGGCCGAGCGAGGCGAAGACCGACAGGTCGGTGACGCCGGGCACGGTGGCGAGCACCGCCTTCACCGCGTTGGCCGACTTGGTGATCGCGGCGAGATCCGTGCCGTAGACCTTGACCGAGTTCTCGCCCTTCACGCCCGAGGCCGCCTCCTGGACGTTGTCCTCGATGTACTGCGAGAAGTTGAACTCGATGCCGGGGAACTCGGCGTCGAGGCGCTTCGAGAGGCTTGCGATCAACTGCTCCTTGTCGAGGCCGTGGCGCCACTGGTCGATGGGCTTCAGGGGCGCCAGGATCTCGACGTTGAAGAAGCCGGTGGCGTCGGTGCCGTCGCTCGGCCGGCCCTGGTGCGAGATCACGGTGACGACCTCCGGAACTTCGGTGAAGATCCTGCGCAGGCGCTCGACGTAGGAATTGCCCGCCTCCAGCGAGATCGAGGCCGGCATCGTGCCGCGCACGTAGAGGTTGCCCTCCTCGAGCTTGGGCAGGAACTCCAGCCCGAGGTTCCGCGCGGCAACGCCCGCCACCATCAGGATCGCGAGCGTCACGCCGATCGACAGCACCCGGTTGCGCAGGCCGAACCCTAAGATGATCTCGTGGCCGAAGCGCAGCACCTTCACGATCAGGGTGTCGCGCTCCTCGACGTGCTTCGGCAGGATCAGCGCGGCGAGCGCGGGCGAGACCGTGAAGGTCGCGAGCAGGCCGCCGACGAGGGCGTAGGCGTAGGTCTTGGCCATCGGCCCGAAGATGTGGCCCTCGACGCCGGTCATCGTGAACAGCGGCAGGAAGCCGACGATGATGATGGTGGCCGAGAAGAAGATCGCCCGGTTCACCTCGGCGCCGGCGACCGCGATGGTGCCGAGCCGCCCCGTCAGCCCGCCCGGCGCCGGCTGCGCGCCCGCGTGCCCGGGCTCGGCGAGGTGCCGGAACACGTTCTCGACCATGATGACGGTGGCATCGACGATCAGCCCGAAATCGATGGCGCCGAGCGACAGGAGGTTGGCCGAATCGCCCCGCACGACCAGAATCAGGATGGCGAATCCCAGGGCGAACGGGATCGTCGCCGCCACGATGATCGCGCTGCGCAAGCTCCCCAGGAACAGCCACTGCACCACGAACACCAGCACCACGCCGAAGACGAGGTTGTGCATCACCGTGTGCGTCGTGGTGTGGATCAGCCCCGAGCGGTCGTAGATCCGCTCGATGCGCACGTCCGGCGGCAGGATGGTCGAGGCGTTGATCTTGTCGATCTCGGCCTCGACGCGCTTCAGCGTCGGCAGGCTCTGGCCGCCGCGGCTCATCAGGACGATGCCCTCGACGATGTCGCTCGCGCCGTCGTGGCCGACGACGCCGAGCCGCGGCGCGTTCGAGACGCGCACCTCGGCGACATCGCGTACCAGCACCGGCGTGCCGGCGACCTGGGTCAGCATGGTGTCGCG
The DNA here is from genome assembly GCF_964242245.1 of uncultured Methylobacterium sp. NCBI lineage: Bacteria > Pseudomonadati > Pseudomonadota > Alphaproteobacteria > Hyphomicrobiales > Methylobacteriaceae > Methylobacterium > uncultured Methylobacterium sp. Next base: position 16,361 of record NZ_CAXTBY010000055.1, read on the forward strand.
GATGTCGTCCATGTCGCGGATCAGTCCGACGCCGCGCACCACCGCCGATTGCTCGCCGACGTTGAGCGTCTGGCCGCCGACGTTGATCGAGGCGTTGTTCAGCGTGGTGACGAGTTGGACGAGCGTCATCCCCTGCGCCTGGAGGCGGTTGAGATCGACCGCGATCTCGTACTCCTTGGTCTTGCCGCCGAAGGCTGTGACGTCGACCACGCCGGGGATCGCCTTGAACCGGCGCTGGAGCACCCAATCCTGCAGGGTCTTCATGTCGGCCGACGAGTAGCCGGCGGGACCCACGAGCTTGTAGCGCATGATCTCGCCGACGGGGCTCGTCGGCGAGATCTGGGGCGTCGCGCCGTTGGGCAGGGCCGGCGCCTGCGAGAGCCGGTTCAGCACCCGCTGGAGCGCCTCCTCGTAGGTGAAGTTGTAGTTGAACTGCACCTTCACGTCCGAGAGGCCGAACAGCGAGATGGTGCGCACCACCTGGGCGTTCGGGATGCCGGCGAGCGCCACCTCCAGCGGGATCGTGATGTAGCGCTCGATCTCGTCGGCCGACTGCCCTGGATTCTGGGTGATGACGTCGACGAGCGGCGGCACGGGATCGGGATAGGCCTCGATGTTGAGCTGGGCGTAGCTGGCGTAGCCGAGCGCCAGCATCATCAGGAACATCAGGCAGACCAGCACGCGCTGGCGCAGCGAGAAGACGATCAGGCTGTTCATCGCGTAAACCCTCGCGCCGTCCGCCGGATCAGGACGCCTTGTCGCCGGAGGCGGCGCGGTCGATGAACAGCGCGCCGCGGGTGACGACCTCCTCGCCCAGGACGAGGCCCTCGACCACCTGCGCGTTGTCGCCGTTGATGAGGCCGAGCGTCACGCCTCGCGCCTCGATCGCGCCGTCGGGCCGTGCGACCCAGACGTGGGCGCTGGCGCCCTCGTAGACGATCGCCGCCAGCGGCACGGAGGGTGAGGGCTGCGCCTTGCCGGTGACGATCGTGAAGGTGGCAAACATCTCGGGACGCAGCACCCGGTCCGGGTTGTCGACCTCGCTGCGCACGGCGAGCCGGCGCGTGGCCGGGTCGAGGCTGGCCGCCATGTAGTTCACCCGCGCCCGGAACACCCGGGCGCCGAAGCCGGCGACCCGGGCCTCGACCTCCTGCCCGATCCGGATCTTCGGGATCTCGCTCTCGCGCACGTTGGCGATCAGCCACACCGTCGAGAGGTCGCCGATCACGAAGGCCGGGTCGCTCGACGCGGTCAGGTACTGGCCGATGCCGACCTTGCGCTGCACGATGGTGCCCGCGATCGGCGCCTGGATCTGGGTCTCGGCGCTCATGGTGCCGTTCCGCTCGAAGCCCGCGATCTCGGCCTCGGTCTTGCCCAGCAGGCGCAGCCGGTTGCGCACCGCGTCCAGCGCCGCCTGCGCGGTCTTGAGGTCGCTCTGGGCCGCGATCACGTCGTTCTGCGCCGACTGGTAGTCTTTCAGCGCCACGGCCTTGGCAGCGAACAGCTCCTGCTGCCGGCTCGCGATGGTCTGGTCGAGCTTGAGCAGGGCCTGCTGCTTCTGGATGGTGTTGAGCGCGGCCTGATACTCGTTCTGCGCCTGGACCATGTCGGTCGCCTCGATGACGAGGAGCACGTCGCCGGCCTTCACGTCGTCGCCGGCCCGCGCCAGCACCTTCGTCACCCGGCCGGAATAGGGCGAGGCCACGGGCACGTTGTCGTCGTCGTTGAGCGCGATGCGGCCCTCCGCCGAGCCCTCCGGCCGGAACGTCGTGGTCGCCACCGGCAGGATCTCGAAGGCGGCCCGCTGCGCCTGCGTCGGCCGGAACACCCGCTCGACGGAGCCGGCCCGGGCCTCGACCGCCGCGTCGTCCTCGGATTTGCCGCTGCCCATCAGGCCCTGAACGTAGGCCGTTGCCGCCTCGACGAACCCGCGCACCGGCTGCGGGAACACCGCGACGGCAGCCACGAGGACGATGATCGCGGACAGGAGTGCGGCGACCGGCAGCAGCCCCCCGCGGCGCGCCCGCCCGCGCCCTGGGCGCACCGCAGCCTCGTGCGTGCCGAGATCGGATTCGAGAGGGTTGCGGGCGTCCATCCTGGTATCGTCTTGAGACCGGGAACACCGGGACATGCAGGTGTCCGGTTCGGTTCGCGGTCCGTGATCCGCATCGAACCGATCGATGGTGCTTTTCTAAGGCGGTCCTCGCCGCGCCGGAGCTTTTCGAAACCGGGCGTACCGGCCGGGGCGCGGTATTCCGCGCCGAAGCTCGGCACAATGGCCGCGACCCTCCCTGCGCAGGGTCCGGAAACGAGTGCGCACAGGCGTTGCGATCACGTTTGCAGGAGCGCGCCAACCGGACCTGCCTGGGCCTTCATCCCATAGGCCAAGTCGACCATCGGATCGCCGCAGCGGCTGGTTCCGCCTGGAACCGTCCCGACGATATCCCCGCTTCCATCCGCACGCGCTGACACAATATGACAGGACATCCCCCGCCGGCCCGGCGGACGGCCCCGCCACGTCAGTTCGAAGAGCGCCCATGTCCGGATCGCAGATGCCCGCCCCGTCGGAGAAAATCCCGGTGACCGTGCTGACCGGTTACCTCGGCGCCGGCAAGACCACGCTGCTGAACCGCATCCTCACCGAGAACCACGGCAAGCGCTACGCCGTGATCGTCAACGAGTTCGGCGAGATCGGCATCGACAACGACCTCGTGGTCGGCGCCGACGAGGAGGTGTTCGAGATGAACAACGGCTGCGTCTGCTGCACCGTGCGCGGCGACCTGATCCGGATCATGGACGGGCTGGTCAAGCGCCGGGGCAAGTTCGACGCGATCATCGTCGAGACCACCGGGCTCGCCGACCCGGCCCCCGTGGCCCAGACCTTCTTCGTCGACCAGGACGTGGGTGACGCCGCCCGCCTCGACGCCGTGGTCACGGTCGCCGACGCCAAGTGGCTCTCCGACCGGCTCAAGGACGCGCCGGAGGCGAAGAACCAGATCGCCTTCGCCGACGTGATCCTGCTCAACAAGGCGGACCTCGTCTCGGAGGCGGATCTGGCCCGCGTCGAGGGCGAGATCCGCGGTATCAACCCCTACGCCAAGCTCCACCGCACGCAGAACTGCGACGTTCCGATCGAGGCGGTGCTGGGTCGCAACGCGTTCGACCTCGGCCGCATCCTCGACCTGGAGCCCGACTTCCTGGAGGAGGGCCACCATCACCACCACGACGACGACATGCAGTCGTTCTCGGCCCGCATCGACGGACCGGTCGATCCGGAGAAGTTCATGCCGTGGATCTCCAACCTGACCACGATCCAGGGGGTCGACATCCTGCGCTGCAAGGGCATCGTCGCGTTTCCCGACGAGCCTCATCGCTTCGTCTTCCAGGGCGTCCACATGATTCTGGACGGCGACCTGCAAGGCCCGTGGAAGGCGGGCGAGGACCGCTCCTCGCGGGTGGTGTTCATCGGGCGCAAGCTCGACGCCGAGGCGATCCGCGCGGGCTTCCTGGACTGTGCCGCGTGAGTCTGCGCGGGCGGGGCTCGTGAGCTGCGAGGCCGTCGTGGTCCGGTGATCGTCCGAGCGGCGCCCGCCCGCGTCAGCCGATTGTCAACCTTTCTCAAGCCTAACTCGCCCTCGTCGAGCGGGCCCGCGTTCCAGGCCAGCGGAGTTCGCGTGAGCCATGGCCAGCACCGCCGTTCCGGGCTCCAGTCCCGTCCTGCCGGGGCCGGTCGGCATCCCCGTGATCCGCGCGGTCCGGGGGCTGGCGAGCCTCATGCTCGCGGCGTTCGTGTTCTTCGCCTGCTTCGCCTTCTCCGACACGTCGCCCTACGACGTGATCGCGATCCCGACGATCCTGCTCTGGGCCGGCCTCGGCATCCGGCTCCATCGCGGCGCGGTGCCGCTGGCGGCGCTGCTCCTGCTCTACCTCGGCGCCATCGTCGCGGGGCTGATGCCCTACCTGAACGAGGAGTTCCCCCTCGCCTGGACGGTCCAGCTCATCTACCTGTGCATCACGTGCATCTTCTTCGCGATGGTCTTCTCCGACGAGACGCGGGCGCGCATGGAGCTGGCCCTGAAGGCCTATACCGGAAGCTGCGTGTTCTCGGCGGCCCTCGGCATCGTCGGCTACCTGCAGTGGATCGGGATCGAGGACCTGTTCTACAAGTACGGCCGCGCGTCCGGCACCTTCCAGGACCCGAACGTGTTCGGCTCGTTCCTGACGCTGGGCGCCCTCTACCTGATGCACGGGCTGCTCACCGGCACGACGCGCCGCCCGCTGGCCTCGCTCGCAGCCCTGCTGGTGATCCTGGCCGGGATCTTCCTGTCGTTCTCCCGCGGCTCCTGGGGCGGGACCGTGGTGGCGACGGTGCTGATGATCGGCTCGGTCTACGCCACGAGCGCCTCCGCGCGGCTGCGCCGCCGGATCGTCGGCTTGAGCCTGGTCACCCTCGGCCTCGGGGGGGCCGCCGTGATCGGCCTGCTCTCCGTCGACCACGTCCAGAAGATGTTCGAGGCCCGCGCGGCCGTGAGCCAGGACTACGACGAGGGCGAGACGGGCCGCTTCGGCAACCAGCTTCGCGGCCTCGCGATGCTGGTCGAGCGCCCCTTCGGCCTGGGCCCGATGCACTGGCGCCTGACGTTCGGCCTCGAGCCGCACAATTCCTACATCGGCAGCTTCGCCAACGGCGGCTGGCTCGGGGGCGCCGTGTTCCTCGGCCTCGTCCTGGCCACGGGGTTCGTCGGCTTCCGCCTGCTGGCGCGGCCCTCGCCGTTCCGCGCCCACGCCCAGATCGTCTGGCCCGCGCTGCTGATGTTCTTCCTTCAGGCGCTCCAGATCGATATCGAGAAGTGGCGTCACGTCTATATGATGATCGGCATGATCTGGGCCCTGGAGGCCGCGCGCCTGAGCTGGATGGCGGGCCGGAGCATCGACGCGAACCCGTGCGCGGCGCAACGCGCGTGCACCCGCCAACCGGGCGGGACGAAGGGATGACGATGCGGGCGGGCCTACCCGCGGAGTGGGAGCGCGAACGGTGAGCACGATCCCGCCCGGCGAGGCGGAGCGCCTCGCGGCCCTGCGCGCGCTGGCCATCCTCGACACGCCCGCAGAGCCGCACTTCGACGCGCTCTGCCGGACGGCGCGACGGCTGTTTGGCGTGAAGACCGCCTTCGTCGGGCTGATCGGTGCCGACCGGCAATGGCCGAAGACGCCCTGCACGGGCGTGCCCGGCGAGTTGCCGTGCGATCGAAGCTTCTGCGACCACACCATTCAGAGCGATGCGGTCCTCGTCGTCCCCGACGCGCGGCGCGACCCGCGCTTTGCCGACAATCCCCTCGTCGCCAGCGACCCGGCGAAGATCCGCTTCTACGCGGGCGCGCCGCTGAGCCTGCGGCCCGGCATCCGGGTCGGCACCCTCTGCCTGGTGGATTCGGAGCCCCGCGCGTTCTCGCCCGACGAGGCCGAGGCCCTGCGGGACCTCGCCGACATCGTCGTTGCGCACCTGCGCCTGTCCGAGGCGAACGCCGTCCGGAGCCGCGAAGTCGAGCGGCGGATGGCGCACGAGGTGGTGCTCACGGAGCAGGCCCGGGAGATCGACGCACGCGCCAGGTTACAGTCGAGCGCGAACCGCCTGCTGACCATGGCGGAACAGTTGGCCGATGTCGGCAACTGGCGGGTGGACCTCGCCGACGATCAGCCGGTCTGGTCGGCGGGCCTCTACGGGATCGCCGGGCGCGATCCTGCCCAGCCGCCGCCGCGCCTCTCCGTCTTCGCCGAGCTCTATCATCCGGACGACCGGGCGCGGCTGACCGGGATCGTCGCGGACGCGCGCGCCCGGGGGGGTGACTTCGAGTTCGAGGCCCGGGTGCTGCGCCCCGACGCGTCCACCCGCGACGTGGTGGTCCGCGGCACCACCGAGGCCGACGCGGCGGGCGCGGTGACGGGGCTGTTCGGCGTCCTCATCGACGTCACCGGGCGGCGGCGCGCCGAGGACGAGATCCGTCGCAGCGAGAGCCGGTACCGCAGCGTCGCCGACACCCTGCCCCTGCTCGTCTGGGCGGTGCGGCCCGGGGACGGCGAGGCGACCTACGTCAACGCCCAGTTCCAGGCCTACTACGGACCGATCGGCACCGGCCGGGCGGCCCGCGTGGCGCGCAACCATCCCGAGGACGCCCCCGCCATGGCGGCGGCCTGGCGCGAGGCTCAGGGGACCGGCCGCGCCTACACCGGGCAGTGGCGCCTGCGCCGCCACGACGGCGCCTACCGCTGGCACAAGCTCTCGGTGACGCCGGTGCGCCCGCAAGCCGGGGACGGCCGCCCGGTCGAGTGGATCGGGACCGCCCTCGACATCGACGAGATCGTCACGGCGCAGATCGCGGTGGAGGAGGCGCGCGGCCTCCTCCAGATCGCCCTGGAGGCGGCCGATGCCGGAACCTGGGACTGGGACATGCGCGCGGGCGTGAGCCTCCTGTCCCCGGAAAGCCAGCGCATCTACGGGCTTCCGGAATCCGGCACCGCACTAGGCCTCACCACGGCGGAGTGGACGGCGCTGGTCCACCCGGACGACGTCGTCGAGGCCTGGAACGACATCCGCCGCGCGATCGAGACCCGCTGCACCTACGCGTCCGAGTTCCGGGTCGGCGCGCGCTGGATCTACGCCCGCGGGCGCACCCTGTTCGGCCCGGACGACCGCCCCGTCCGGATGGCCGGCCTCCAGATCGACATCACCGAGCGCAAGACCGCGGAGGCGGCCCTGCGCGCGCTCACCGCGGAAGCCCAGGCGGCGCGCGCCGAGGCCGAGCGGGCGAGCGAGGCCAAGAGCGAGTTCCTGGCGGCGATGAGCCACGAGATCCGCACGCCCCTGAACGGCATCCTCGGCTACGCCGACCTGCTCCTCGACGAGCCGCACCTGCTGCCGGAGGATCGGCGGCGGCTCGAACTGATCCAGGGTTCGGGCCTAGCCCTGCTGACGATGGTCAACGACATCCTCGACTTCTCCAAGATCGAGGCGGGTCAGCTCGCCCTCGATCCGGTGTCGTTCCCCCTGGTCTCGGTGATCGACAACACCGTCTCGATCGTTCGCGGCAGCGCCCTGAAGAGCGGCCTGAGGATCGAGACCCGCATCGATCCCGACCTGCCCGCCTTCGTCCTCGGGGACGCCAGCCGCCTGCGTCAGGTGCTGCTGAACCTCCTCAACAACGCCGTGAAGTTCACGCCCGCCGGATCGGTCACCCTCGACGTGTGCCGCGAGGGGACCGGGCCTGCGGGGGAGGCCTTGCGCTTCGCGATCACCGACACGGGCATCGGGATCAGCGCCGAGCAGCAGACGCGCCTGTTCAAGCGGTTCAGCCAAGTCGACGGGTCGATCAGCCGGCGCTTCGGGGGCACCGGCCTCGGCCTCGCGATCTGCCGCCACATCCTCTCCCTGATGGGCGGCGAGATCGGGCTGGAGAGCCGGGAGGGCGCGGGCTCGACCTTCTGGTTCACCCTGACGCTCCCCACGAGCGAGGGGCCTCCCGCCGTCGAGGCCGTCGGCGCCTCGCCCGGTGCTCCGGCCCCGGCCGGGGGCGGCGCGGTGCGCCTCCTCCTCGTGGAGGACGTGCCGCTCAACCAGGAGCTCGCCTGCGCGGTCCTCGAAGCGCAGGGCTACGCGGTGGACGTCGCCGCCGACGGCACGGAGGCGATCGCCGCGGTCGAGGCGGCGGTGGCCGCCGGGCGCGGCTACGACCTCGTGCTGATGGACGTGCAGATGCCCGGCATGGACGGCCTGACGGCCACGCTCCGCATCCGGGCGTTGCCGCCGCCGGCCTGCGCGGTGCCCATCGTGGCGATGACCGCCAACGTCCTCCCGAAGCAGATCGCGGATCTGCGCGAGGCGGGCATGGACGACCACGTCGGCAAGCCGTTCCGGCGGGCCGACCTCTACGCGACGATCGCGCGCTGGACCGGGTCGCGGCGGGAGGGGAGGCCGGCAGCGGACGCGCCGGCCGAGCCAATGGTGCTCGACCGCGGCGTCTACGGCGCGCTGGAGAGCAATTTCGGCCGCGCGCACGCCGGCGTACTCCTCGACCTGATGGCCAACGAGCTGCGCGAGCGCTTCCGGCCCGGCGAGACCGATCGCGTCCAGGTCGCCCACGACGCCCACGCGCTGATCTCGGCCGCCGGCATGCTCGGCTTCGCCGACCTGTCGCGGCTCTGCCGGGCGATCGAGGTGGCGGCGCACGCGGACGCGGACCTCGACCCGCTGATCCGCCGCCTGGAGGTGCAGCGTGCCGAAGTCCTCGCCGTGATCGGGAGGCTCAGGGCCGCCTGATGCGATCCTCGGCTGCTGGTTCGGGAGCGTCGCGTTCCGTCATCCGCGCGTCCCTCCCTCTCCCCTCTGCGGGCTTGCGGCTTCACACATCTTAAGACCGGTGCTGCGTGGATCGGGCGAAGCGCCGGGCGGCCCCCTCTCCCCACACA
>NZ_CAXTBY010000056.1:0-24511 GCF_964242245.1 uncultured Methylobacterium sp.
GCCCGGCTCGCGTTGAGCTGCGGGTTGCCGCCGTAGGCCTTGGCGAGCGCGGATTCCAGCGTCTCCGACGCGGCCGGACTCGCGGCCGCCAGTCCGGCGGCGGCCACGAGGCCGGCCAGCCGGAACGCGGTGCGCGTCGCAGGTGTGGGTTCTGTCACGTCGATCAGCCCTTGCGGTTTCTCGAAGACCCGGATGTCCGCCCTGCGGCGGCCATGGCGCGATGTTGCGCGCCGGCCCGGTCAAGCCCGCCCTGGCGTGACCTTAACCCCAAATTAATCTCCTGGCCCAGCACGCGCCCCGGCCGTCGCCGCGAATCCCGGGGACGTGCCGCATAAAAGCGACAGGCTCAGAGCCGGTCCGTTCGCGCGCTCGGCGACGTTTCGGTGGCGTCCGTCGTCGGCTGCGCAGGGAGGCTCCTCGTCTCTCCGGTCCGGTCTCTCACCGCCGTGCACCGCGAGGGCGCGATCACCCGTGGTCGGGTCGGGGCGAGCGCCCGCCAAGCGACGGGGGGCGTGTCCCGGCGGGGTGGACACCGGCTCGCATGGGGGCCGTGCGGCCCCGCGAGGAGACGGAGCCTGCTTCGTGATCCGAAGAGCGTGGAACGTGCTCCAAGTTCCTGTTGTGTCGCGCTCTCTGACGACGAACCGGCGTCCGCTTCGTCGGAGAGCGCTCTAGAACGCGAAGCCGGCCTCTTCCCGGAACTCCGACAAGGCCGGCAGCGATGCGTCGAAGAGCGGGCGCGCGCCGAAGGCGTCGCCCGCCCGCACGAACAGCGTCGCCTTGGCGGCACGGTCGCGGCCGAAAACGCAGGCGAGCCGGCCCGCGTCCTTCAACTGGTCGAGCAGCGCCTGCGGCCGGACCTCGACGCGGCCGTTGACCAGGATCGCATCGAAGGGACCCGCTCCCGGGGCACCGGCGATCAGCGGCCCCTCGATCACGTCGACCCGCGCGCCGTCGACCCGCGCGCGGGCAGCGTCCGCCAGCGCCGGAACCGCCTCCAGCGCCGTCACGCGGCCGCCGAGGCGCGCCATCAGGGCGGCGGCGTAGCCGTAGCCGGTGCCGACATCGAGCACCCGCACGCCGCTGCCGATCTTCAGGGCCTGAATCATGCGGGCGAGCAGCATGGAGGCGGGGAGGTAGCGCACGTCGTCGTCCCGGCCCCCGAGCGGCAGGGTCCGGTCGATGTAGGCGAAGGGCTCCGAACCGGGGGGCACGAAGCGCTCGCGCGGCACCGCGTCGAAGGCATCGAGCACCGCGACATCGTTCACGTCGAAGGTCCGCAACTGGCAGTCGACCATCAGGCGCCGTGCCTGCGCGTAATCGAGCATGGAATCGTGTTCCCCGACGCGGTTCGTCTCGAAACCCCGAGCGCTCGGCAGGGGCCAAGCTTGGGCTTCCGGGACAGCGGGTTTGTCGGGGATCGGGTGTCAAAAGGCAAGGTTGCACGGCCAGGGCCCGACGCCGGCCATCGGCACCGACGGCGCGGTGATCGCGCGGTCACGCGGGCCGGATCGCGGCCACCACGCCGTGGACCTGCGCGAGGAAGCCCGCCGCGAGTTCGAGCCGCAGGAACCGGGCCGGGTCGACCGGTCCCGGCAGGGTCAGGTGCCCGGGCGGCACGGGGGTGAAGCCGAAGCGGGCGTAGAACGGCGCGTCGCCGACGAGGATCACCAGTCCCTCCCCCGCGCCTTCCGCGGCAGCAAGGCTCGCGCGCATCAGGGCGGTGCCGATCCCGCGCCCGGAGAAGCTCGGGTCGACGGCGAGCGGGCCGAGCGCCAGGAACGCCGCGCCGCCGGCGTGCACCGGCGCCATCCGCACGGAGCCCGCCAGGAAGCTGCCGACGGAGGCCGTGACGCTGAGGTCGGCCCGATGGCCGGCGCCCTCCCGCAGGCGGAAGGCCGTGCGCGCGTAGCGGCCCGGGCCGAAGGCGCGGGCGTGCAGCCGCTCGATCGCGGCCGCATCGTCGGGGTGTTCGGGCCGGATGACGAGGGAGAGGGCTGGCACGGGCGATCCCGTAGCAGGATTTGCCCTGCGCCGCAGCCGCTACGCCGCCGGGGCGAGGCGCGCGCCGTCGCCCCGCACGAGGCGATGGAAGCCGAGGGCGCAGGCCCAGATCACGGCCCCGAACGCGGCGGCCATCCCGAGAACCAGGGCGAAGCCGCCGCGATCGTGCAGGATTGCGATCAGGGGCACCACGAAGCCGCTGGCCGTGAAGCCGACGAAGTAGCGCACGCTGTAGGCCCTGGCCCGGTGCTCGGCCGGAACGTAGCGGGCGACCATGGCGTCGTTGACGACGACCTGCCCGTAGATGGCGGCCATCGCCAGCACGAGGCCGATCAGGAGCGGGAGACCGGACGTCGCCGCCGCGAGGGCGAGCCCGAGGGGCTGGAGCACGGAGAGGCCGAGGAACAGGGTCGACAGGCTGTAGCGGTCGACGAGGCGGCCCATCAGCAACTGCGTCAGCGCGCCGAAGACGAACACCGCGGTCGCGATCGAGCCGGTCAGCGCGAGCGGCAGGCCCCGCCCGACCCCCTCGTCGATGACCTTGGGCAGGACGATGGTGGTGGTGTTGAAGGTCATGCCGCCGGCCACGATCGCGACGCCGAACACGGCCAGCAGGGCGAGGGGGCGCGAGACCGGGATGACGGCACCAGCACCGCCCTTCCGCGCGGCCCCCTCCCCGTCGCCGGGCACGAGGGCGAGGAACGCGAGCCCGCAGGCGAGGCAGACGAGGCCCGGCACGACGAAGGCCGCCCGCCAGCCGAAGTTTGCCGCGAGCAGCGCCGTCACGCCGGAGGCCGACGCCGCGCCGAGGTTGCCCCACACCCCGTTCACGCCGAGGTCGCGCCCGAGGCGGCGCGCGTGCGTGACCAGCATGGTCGATCCGACCGGATGATAGATCGCCGAGGCGAGGCCCAGCACGCACAGCCACGCGGCGAAGGCTGCCGGGCTCGCCGCGCTCGCCACGCCGAGGCACGACAGGCCGTAGCCGAGGAAGAACAGGCTCAGCATGGTGCGCCGCCCGAACCGGTCGGCGAGCCACCCCATGGGCAGCGAGCACAGGCCGAAGGCGACGAAGGCGCCGGTGGCGAGCCCGATGAGCTCGCCGTAGCCCAGACCCGTCTGCGCGGCGATGGCGATCACCGCGGTCGGGTAGATCAGCAGCACGTAATGGTCGAGGGCGTGCGCGACGTTGACGAAGCGCAGGGTGCGGCGGGACAGGGTCTCGGGACTCATGCGGTCGGGGCCTTGCGCAAGGCTGGTCTGCATCGTGTGGACGGTCGCTTCCGATGACGTTGGGCCGGGTTGGGACGCTCAGCCCCAGAGCGGACGTCCCCTGCAGACGGTAGGGAAAGCTTGGTCTGCGAACCTCGGCGGGAATGCAACCCGGCCGTATGCCGGAGTGCATCGATTACGGCGCCGCTCACGTCGCCCGGGCGGAAAAATCGATGCGCGGGTCGATCCAGACGTAGATCAGGTCGGACAGGAGGTTCACCGCGAGGCCCAGCAGCGAGAAGATGTACAGGGTGGCAAACACCACCGGATAGTCGCGCCCGACGATGGCGCGGAACGAGAGTTCGCCGAGGCCGTCCAGCGAGAAGATCGTCTCGATCAGCAGCGAGCCGGTGAAGAAGGCCGAGATGAACGCGCCGGGAAAGCCCGCGATGACAATCAGCATCGCGTTGCGGAAGACGTGACCGTAGAGGACGCGGGATTCCGGCAGGCCCTTCATCCGTGCGGTGAGCACGTAGGCCTTCCGGATCTCGTCGAGGAACGAGTTCTTGGTGAGCAGCGTCGCGGTGGCAAACGCCCCGATGACCAGCGCGGTGAGCGGCAGCACCATGTGCCACGCGTAGTCGGTGACCTTGCGCCAAGCAGAGAAGGTCTCCCAGCCCTCGCTCGTCAGGCCGCGCAAGGGGAACCACTGGAAGAACGAGCCGCCCGAGAACAGGATGATGAGCATCAGGCCGAACATGAACCCCGGCACCGAGTAGCCGATGATGACGACGAACGAGGTCCAGCGGTCGAACCGCGCCCCGTCCGACACCGCCTTGCGGATGCCGAGCGGGATCGAGATCGCGTAGGACAGGAGCGTCATCCACAGGCCGAGCGAGATCGAGACCGGCAGCCGTTCGCGGATCAGGTCGATGACGGTGACGTCGCGAAAATAGCTGCGGCCGAAATCGAAGCGGAGGTAGTCCCACAGCATCTTGGCGAAGCGCTCGGGCGCGGGCCTGTCGAAGCCGTACTGCTTCTCCAGCTTGGCGATGAAGTCCGGGCTCAGCCCTTGCGCCCCGCGATAGCGCGAGCTCGCCTCGCCGCCGGCCGCCGGGCGCCCGCCCCCGCCGAGGTCCCCGGTTCCGCCGGTCACCCGCGAGAGGGTGCCGTCGCCCTGCCCCTGCATCTGCGCCAGCACCCGCTCCACCGGGCCGCCCGGGGCGAACTGCACGATGGTGAAGGTGATCAGCATGATCCCGAACAGGGTCGGGATCATCAGGCCGATGCGGCGCAGGATGTAGCCGAGCAAGGAAGACTCCTTATCGTGTCGCCGATGTCCCGAAGCTCGGGCCATCGGCTGTCCGCCGCACCGGCGGCGGCGCGCGGTCGCGCTTGCCTCAGCGCTTTCTCGCGAAAGCGTTTCGGGTCAGTTCCGGCCGATGCGCCGCGCCCTGTCGGCGTCGAACCACCAGATCCCCGGCGCGCCGAGATCGTAGCGCGGGCCGTTGGCCGGGTGGCCGTAGACGTCCCACAGGGCGAGCCGGTGCGTGCCGGCATACCACATCGGCACCCAGTAGCGCCCGGCCCGCAGCACCCGGTCGAGGGCGCGGCACGCCGTTGTCAGGTCGGCACGAGACTTCGCGTCACTGATCGCCGTCAGCAGCGCGTCGATCGCCGGGCTCGCGATCCCCGACAGGTTGTTCGAGCCTGACGTTCCGGCCGAGCGCGAGCCGTAGGTCTCGCGCAGCTCCGCCCCCGGCGTCATGCCGCTGGCGTAGCGCCGCGAGGTCATGTCGAAGTCGAAGTCCTTGAGCCGCGACTGGTACTGCGAGGCGTCGACCGTGCGGATCGTGCCCTTGATCCCGAGCAGGCCGAGGTTGCGAATGAACGGGTGGGTGTGCGGCTCCAGCGCCGGGCTCGAATCGAGGAACTCGATCTCCAGGGGCTTGCCGCCGGGCAGCCGCAGGGTGCCGCCGTCGCGGATGCAGCCGGCCTCGCGCAGCAGCGCGTCGGCGCGCTTGAGGAGCGCGCGGTCCTGCCCCGAGCCGTCCGAGACGGCGGGCGTCCACGCCTCGCCGAACACCTCGGCCGGCAGGTCTTTTCGAAGTGGCTCCAGGAGCGCGAGTTCCTCCGGCGACGGCGTGCCGGTCGCCTTCAGGACCGAGTTCTCGAAGAACGAGGCCGTGCGCATGTAGGCGCCGAACATGATGTTCTTGTTCGTCCACGCGAAGTCGAAGCACAGGCCGATCGCCCCGCGCACCCGCGGATCGCGGAATTTTTCGAGGCGCGTGTTGATCCACCAGCCCTGCGTGCCCGACGGCCGCGCGTCCGGCACGGTCGCGCGCACCACCCGCCCCTCGGCGGCGGCCGGGAAGTCGTAGCCCGTCGCCCAGACCCGCGCGGTGAACTCCTCGCGAAACGTGAAGGCGCCGCCCTTGAACGCCTCAAAGGCGACGTTGCGATCGCGAAAATACTCGTAGCGGATCGCGTCGAAGTTGTTCTGCCCGACCATCACGGGCAGGTCCGCACCCCAGTAATCGCCGACCCGTTCGAACTCGATGAAGCGCCCGACATCGACGCGGCCGACCCGGTACGGGCCGGACCCGAGCGGCGGCTCCAGGCTGGAGGCGGAGAAGTCGCGCTTCTCGTAGTAGGCCGCGGAAAAGACCGGCAGTTGCGCGACCGTCAGCGGCAGGTCGCGGGCGCGGCCCGCCGCGAAGGTGACGACGACGGTCTCGTCGCCCTCGGCCACGGCGCCGGTCATGTCGCGGATCACCTCCGCGATCTCCGGGTGGCCCTTCTCCCGCAGCAGCTTGAGGCTGAAGGCGATGTCCCGGGCGGTCAGCCGCGAGCCGTCGTGGAAGCGGGCCTGCGGGCGCAAGGCGAAGGCGTAGGTCAGCCCGTCGGGCGAGACTTCGACGGCGCGCGCCAGCAGGCCGTAGATCGTGTCCGGCTCGTCGAGCGCCCGCACCATCAGGCTGTCGAAGGTGAGGTTCATCCCCGCGGCGCCGTCGCCCTGCAGCACGTAGGGGTTGAGGGTGTTGAAGGTGTCGGACGCTTGGTTGCCGAAGGTCTGGCTCAACTGCGACGCGAACCGGCCGCCCTTGGGCGCCATCGGGTTCACGTAGTCGAAGTGTCCGAAGTCCTTCGGGTACTTCAACTCGCCGAAGCTCGACAGGCCGTGCACGGCCGTCGCCTCGGCGAACGCGCGCCGCGGCAGGCCCGTGCCCGCCGCAAGCGCCCCGGCGCCGAGGACCAGCGTGCGGCGCGAGAGACGGCTCAACGCGGCGCCCCGGTCCTGGCGGCCGCGGCCTCGTCGTACCACCACGTCGTCGGGAAGCCGGAACTGCCGTACTGCGGCAGGACGGCGGGATGACTGAACCGGTTCCAGCGCAGCGTCCGCGAGACGTTCGAGGCCCATTGCGGCACGACGTAGTCGTGGGCGAGGAGCACCCGGTCCAGCGCATGGGTCGCGGCGAGCACGCCGGGGCGGTCGGTCGCGAAGATCACCCGCTCGATCAGCGCGTCGATGCCGGCGTCCTTGATGCCGATGAGGTTGCGCGCGCCGGGCTTGTCGGCCGCGGCCGAGCCCCAGTACTCGCGCTGCTCGTTGCCGGGCGAGAGCGATTCCGGCCAGGACCCGGTGGTGATGTCGAAGTCGAAGCCGCGCATCCGGTTCTGGTACTGCGCCTGATCGATCACCCGCAGCGAGGTCCCGATGCCGATCAGCTTGAGCTGGGCGGAGAACGGCAGGATCACCCGCTCGAAGGTGTTCTGGAACTCCAGGAACTCGACGGTGAGCGGCTCGCCCGTCGCCTTGTTCACCATCCGGCCCTCGCGCTGCTCGTAGCCGGCCTCGCGCAGCAGCCGCACGGCCTCGCGGAGATTCGCCCGCACGGCGTCGGGCGTGTCGCTGACGGGGTTCCGGTACGGCGTGGTGAAGACGGAGGCCGGGACCTTGTCCTTCACGGCGTCGAGCAGCGCCCGCTCCGCTCCCTCCGGCAGGCCGGAGGAGGCGAGCTCCGAGCCGTAGAAGTACGAGTCGATGCGCTTGTACAGGCCGTAGAACAGCGCCCGGTTCATCTCCTCGAAGTTCATCGCGAGGTTGAAGGCGCGCCGCACCCGCGGGTCGCGGAACTTGTCCCGGCGCGCGTTGAACACGAACGCCTGCATGGTGCCGTTGCCGCGGTCGGGGAAGGCTTCCTTGATCAGGCGCCCGTCCTTGACGGCGGGGAAGTCGTCGTAGGCGGTCGCCCAGTTGCGGGCGATGTTCTCGACGCGGAAATCGTAGAGGTCGCCCTTCAGCGCCTCGACCAGCACGGTGCCGTCGCGAAAATACTCGTAGCGCTGGGTGCCGAAGTTGTTGCGCCCGGCATTCACCGGCAGATCCCGCCCCCAGTAGTCGGCGACACGGGTGTAGGTCGCGGTGCGGCCGGGCTCGAACTTTTCGAGCCTGTAGGGGCCGGAGCCGAGCGGCGGCTCCAGCGTCGTCTCGGTGACGTTGCGGGGGCGCCCCTGCGCGTCCTTGCCCGTCCACCAGTGCTTCGGGAGCACACGGATCTGGCCGATCACCTGCGGCAGTTCGCGGTTGCCGGTCTCGGAGAAGGTGAACGTCACCTCGCGGGGGCCCGTCGCCTCGGCCTTCGCCACGGTCTGGTAGTAGGCGGCGTAGAACGGGCTGTTGGCCTTCAGCGTCTCGAACGACCAGACCACGTCCTCCGGCGTCACCGGCACGCCGTCGTGCCACTTCGCGGACTCGCGCAGGCGGTAGGTCACCGAGCCGAGGTCCGGGGCGACGCGCAGCGCCTCGGCCAGCAGGCCGTAGGAGGTGAAGGGCTCATCGAGCGACTCGGTGGTGAGCGTGTCGTAGAGGAGCGCCACGCCGCCCTCGAGGTCGCCCTTCAGGCCCGAGACGACGACGTTGAAGTTGTCGAACCCGCCCTGCGTCCCGAGGCGCACGAGGCCGCCCTTCGGCGCGTCGGGGTTGGCGTAGTCGAAGTGCCTGAAGTCGGGGCCGTACTTCGGCTCGCCCATCAGCGTCACGGCGTGGACCCAGCCCGCCCCGGCCGCGGGCGGGGCCGGCTCCGACTGCGCGCCCGCGGGGCCTGCGAGGCCGGCAAGCATCAGGGCTGTTGCGAGGAGGCGTCCGATCACGGGATGCGCTGTCACGAGGGGGCGGGCTCCGGTTGGCCGGTCGAGGCTCGGCCCCGTGCGGGGCCGTTCCCCGCCTGCTTAGGACGACCGGGTCCGGGCGCCAACCCGGCGCGCTCGCGCAGGCTTTGCGCGGAACGCGGCTCCGGTCGCCGGGCGTTGAGCCGCCGAGGCAGGAGCGGGCCATGATTTCGAGCGACCAGACCATCCGGCACGACAGCGTCCCGGTGAACGGCCTCGACATCCACGTCGCCCGGCTCGGCAGCGGGCCGCCGCTGCTGCTGCTCCACGGCTGGCCGGAATTCTGGCTCACCTGGGAGCCGGTGATGCGGCGCCTGTCGGACCGCTTCACCTGCATCGCCCCGGACCTGCGCGGCTTCGGCGCGACGGGGAAGCCGGATGCCGGGCCGAACGCGCGGGTCGGTGCCGAGGTCCATACCGAGGACATGCTCGGTCTGCTCGACGCGCTCGATCTCGGCCGAATCGGCGTAGTGTCGCACGATGTCGGCGCCTACGTCGCGCAGGGC
Organism: uncultured Methylobacterium sp.; assembly: GCF_964242245.1. Classification (NCBI taxonomy): domain Bacteria; kingdom Pseudomonadati; phylum Pseudomonadota; class Alphaproteobacteria; order Hyphomicrobiales; family Methylobacteriaceae; genus Methylobacterium; species uncultured Methylobacterium sp. Next base: position 8,898 of record NZ_CAXTBY010000056.1, read on the forward strand.
ATGGCGCGCAGGGCACCGACGCGCCTCGGCGGGCTGTTCTTCTTCGACTGCCCTTATCCCGGCATCGGCCCGCGGCTCGCCGAGCCGGGACACTTGCGCGAGATCTGGTACCAGTCGTTCCACCTGATGCCGTATGCCGCCGACCTCGTCGGCTCGTCGCGCGAGGCGTGCCGGATCTACGTCGGCGCGATCCTGCGGCACTGGTCCGGCCCGAACCCGCACGCCTTCGACGACGTGCTGGAGGCCTTCGTCGACAACTTCCTCCGCCCCGGCAACCTCCAGGGCGGGTTCGACTGGTACCTGAGCCAGAACGAGGCGCGGATCGCGATGATGCGCGGGCAGGCGCCGGCCCCGTCGCCGATCGCGGTGCCCACCTGCATCCGCTGGGGCGATGCCTCGCCGCTGTTCCCCTACGCCTGGACCGACCGGCTGCCGGAGTATTTTTCTAACCTCGACCTCGCACCGTTTCCGGGCGTCGCGCACTTCCCGCATCGCGAGGCGCCCGATCGGGCGGCGGCCGAGATCGCGCGGTGCTTCGCGCCTCCGCGCGGGGCGTGAGCGTCACGCCGCCCGCCCGCGCCGCCCCTCGACCAGCCACATCGCCAGCACGGCGGCGGCGAGCGCCGCGAGCGCGGCCAGGCCCAGCGCAAGGGGATAGACCTCGACGCCGCGGATGTTGGCGCTGTCGCTCGGGCGGAAGCCGATCCAGTCGGCGCCCGCGAGGCGTCCGCCGCGGGTGGACTGGAGACGCGGCACCTGGATGCCGCCCGACGCGTCCGCGACGCGCCGGATCGAGCCGCCGGAGGCATCGGCCGCGGGCTTCAGGCGCTCGGTGTCGCTGAACACGTCGGCGAGTTCGCGCGGGTTCGGCGGCCCGACGCTGACGAAGGCGACGAGGTTGCCCGAGCGCAGCGTGTGCAGCCCCAACTCCGTCGCCGCGAAGGTCGCGGTGAACAGGCCGGGCTCGGACGGCGCGAGCGTCAGCGCGCTCTGCTTGCCCGTGGGGCTCGACACGGTCGCGGGCTCGGCGGTCTCCGCCATGGTCTGGCGCTCGACGCGGACTTCGCGGCCGTGGCCGGTCATCTGCGCGCGAAGCGCCTCCTCCTCCAGTGCCGGCTCCTTCATCAGCCAGTGGGCAAGCCGCCGCAGCAGGTCGAGGTACGGCCCGCCGTCCTGGTAGCCCCGCGCCCAGAGCCACGCGTGGTCGGAGAGCAGCAGCGCGACGCGGCCCTTCTCCTCGCGCGACAGGGCGAGCAGCGGCAGGTTGTCGGCACCCGACAGGATCGGCTGGTTGCCGGCCCGCGTCTGCGCCGAGACGATGCGCAGCCAGTCGCCCCAGGCCGGCGGGCTCGCCTCGCTCCCGGGCAGCGCCCGCGTCACCGGATGGCGCTTGCCGGTCGCCGTCGGGGTCGCCTTGTAGGGCTGCTCGACCACCCGGCCGTTCGGATCGCCGGGCAGGATGCCGGACAGCCGCGTGCGGGCGAGGCTCGCCGGCCCGGCGAATTCCGGACCCGCCGCGATGAGCAGCGCCCCGCCCTCGCGGACGTAGCGGACGATGTTGTCGAAGTAGGCCGACGGCAGCACGCTCTGGTTGGCGTAGCGGTCGAAGATGATCAGGTCGAAGTCCTTGATCTTCTGAACGAACAGCTCCCGCGTCGGGAAGGCGATCAGCGACAGCTCCGAGATCGGCGTGCCGTCCTGCTTCTCCGGCGGGCGCAGGATGGTGAAGTGCACCAGATCGACGTTGGCGTCGGATTTCAGCAGGTTGCGCCACGTGCGCTCGCCCTGGTGGGGCTCGCCCGAGACCAGCAGCACCCGCAGTTTCTCGCGAATTCCCTCGATGGGCAGGACCGCGCGGTTGTTGACCGTGGTCAGCTCGCCGGGCAGCGCCTCGACCTCGATCTCGACGACGTTCGGGCCGCCGTGCTCGATCTTCATCGGCAGGGTGAAGGGCTGCCCGGTGGGGACGGTGCGGCGGCCGATCTCCTCGCCGTCCCGGCGCAGGGTGACGGCTGCCGAGCCGGTGCCGCCGCGCTCCATCACCTCGGCGCGGATGGTGAGGTCGCGTCCGACGATGCCGAAGCGCGGCGCCTCCAGCAGCTTGATCTGCCGGTCGCGCTCGTCGGCGTGCCCGGTGACGAGGACGTGGAGCGGCGCCTTGATGCCCAGCGCCGCCATCGAGGCCGGAATGTCGTGCACCACCCCGTCGGTGAGCATGACGATGCCGGCAAGCCGCTCCGGCGGCACGTCGGCCAGCGCTTGGCCGAGTGCGGTGAACAGCTTGGTGCCGTCGTCGCCCTGGGCGTCCGGCACGTCGATGAAGCGCGGCTCGATGGTCGCCAAGGCACCGAAGCGGTGCTGGAGTTCGGCCCGGACCTGATCGGTTACGGTCGGCCTGTCTCCCAGGGCCTGCGAGCCGGAGCGGTCGACGATCACCGCGGCGATGTCCTTGACCGGCTCGCGGTCCTCCCGCACCAGTGCCGGATTCGTCAGCGCCGCGAGCACCAGCCCGAGCGCCAGCGCGCGCAGGGCCGCGGTGCGTCCGCGCGCCAGGGCAGCGAGCACGCAGAGCACGACCACCACCACCGCGAACACCGCGAGCACCGGCCAGGGCAGCAGAGGGGTGAAGCTGAGGCTCAGCATGCGGCGAGGCCTTCGAGCGACCTGAGTTCGTGTCTGACGGCGATGACCGGTGCCGCGCCGTCAGTTCCGCGAACTTGTAGATCCCCGCGAATCTTGCACGACCATGAACTCAGGAAGGCACGGGTCCCCTCTCCCGTTCGGGAGAGGGACAGGGTGAGGGATGAGAACCCTCCGGAGAGGTCACGCCCCTCACCCCATCCCTCTCCCCATGGGAGAGGGGGCGCCGCGCGGCTTCCCGCGATCCAGTCGGTACCGCAGCGGTGAGAGGCGTGACTCTGTAAGTCTCTGCGGGAGACGGTGGTGGGGGCGGCGTGATTCAAAACGCCTGTATCGAAAATCGCGAACCTCACTGTCCCAGCCGCTCCAGCAGGGCCGGGACGTGGACCTGATCGGCCTTGTAGTTGCCGGTCAGGGTGTACATCACGATGTTCACGCCGCCGCGAAACGCCATCTCGCGCTGGCGCTGGTCGCCGCCGACCACCGGGTAGAGCGCCTCGCCGCGGCGGCCGACCGCCCAGGCGGCGGCCAGGTCGTTGCCGGTGATGACGATCGGGCTGACGCCGTCGCCGGCCCGGGCCGGGCGGCGCTCGGTGCCCTCGGCCGCGGGCGGCAGCGCCTCGACCCAGGTCTGGCCCGTCGCGAAGCGGCCGGGAAAGCTGTCGACGAGGTAGAACGCCTTGGTCAGCACGTGGTCGAGGGGCACCGGCTCCAGTTCCGGGATCTCGAGGGTCGCCAGCATCCTGCGCAGGTACGCACCCTCCGGCGTCGGCGGACCGCCGGGCCGAGCGGTGAGCGCGTCGCGGGTGTCGAACAGCACGGTGCCGCCGTTGCGCATGAACGCGTCGACGCGCCGGATCGTGGTCTCCGACGGCTGCGGCCGGCCCGGTGCGATCGGCCAGTAGATCAGCGGGTAGAAGGCGAGCTCGTCCTTGGCCGGATCGAGCCCGGCCGGCTCGCCGGGCTCCAGCGCCGTGCGCGAGGCCAGCATCTGGGTCAGCCCGGCCAGCCCCGCCCGGCTCGCCTCGTCCACTGCCGCATCGCCCGTGACGATGTAGGCGAGCCGCGTGACCAGCGCCGACTCGATGTCGCTTGACCGGTGGGACGGTGCCTGAGCCCGCGCGGGAGGCGGCGCGAGGCAGACCAGCAGCAGGCCCGCCAGCGCCAGCCCCGCCGGGCGGCCGCGCAGGCGCCCAGCGAAGCCGCCCGCGCGCCGGTTCAGGAAACCGCCGAGCCAGAGACCCGCGAGCGTGTCGAGGACGAGGAGCATGAGCGCCAGGGTGAACAGGCTCGGCCGCAGGTCGAGGGTCTCGGCGCCGGCCAGGGTGCCGGAGCGGGCGCCGGCGAGCGCCGTCAGGTCGAGGGCGCTCAAGCGGTCGTCGGCGCGCAGCGCGTTGACCGCGACGCCGCCGTCGGCCGGTCCGTAGAAGCCGGCGGGATGCTCGGGGTTCGCCCGGTCGGCGTAATCGGCCGGCACGGCGGTGGCCGAGGCCGGCGGCGTGCCGAGCGCCCCGTATCCGTCGAGGGTCAGGCGCGGGGCGAGGATGGCCGCAGCCGGCCGCGGACCGCCCTCGGCCGGCGCGGTGCGGCTGCCGGCGAGCGCCACGACCCGGCGCAGCATGTCGATGAACAGGCCCGAGAGGGGCAGGTTCGACCACGTGGTGTCGGCGGTGACGTGGAACAGGACCACGAGCCCCTGCCCCCGGTGCTCGGCGGTGACGATCGGCGTGCCGTCCTGCAGCGAGGCCCAGGTGCGGCCGGGCAGGTCGCCGTCGGGCTCGGCCAGGATCTGACGGCGCACGCCGATGTCGGCCGGCGGGGTCAGGCCGGCGAACGGGCTCTCGGGGGCGAAGGGCGCCAGCGTCTTCGGGCTGTCCCAGGACAGGGTGCCGCCCAGCGTGCGGCCGCCCCGGCGCAGGCGCACCGGCACCAGCGGGTCGTTCCCGGCGGCCAGCCGCGCGCCGGCAAAGCGCAGCAGAAGGCCGCCGTCGCCGACGAACTTCTGGACGCGCGCCGTGGTCCGCTCGTCCATGGCGCCGATGTCGGCGAGCACCAGCACGCTCACCTGATTGTCGAGGAGCTGCCCGATCGAGTCGGCGATGCCCCTGGCGCCGTGGGCCTCCTGCACGTCGGCGAAGGGCTGAAGGGCGCGGGACAGGTAGTAGGTCGGGGCGAGCAGCGGCTGGGCTTGGTCGCTGGTGCCGCCGAAGACGAGGCCGACCCGGCGACGCTTGCCCCGCTCGTCCACCACCGTCACGGCGCCGGCGGAGCGCTCGCCCGCGATCTCGATGCGGCTGATGCCGTTGCGCAGCTCCACCGGGATGTCGAAGGTGATCTCCGTCTCGGTCGCGTCGGCGGCGAAGGCGAAGTCGCGCTCCGCCAAGGGCAGGCCCTTCTGGTCAAGCGCCCGCACGAGGCCGGCGTCGCGCCCGTTGGCCGAGGCCCGCAGCACGCGGGCGACCAGCCGGCCCACCCGCTCCGTGGCGGCGAGCGCGAGGGCCGGCGGTGCGTCGGCCCGGAGCACCGTCAGCGCGGCGCCGGACGCCCCCGCCATCTCGGCGAGGCGTTCGGGAAACGTCCCCGCCTCCGTGCCGGCGACGCCGTCGCTGATCCAGACGAGGCCGGAACCGGGATTGCGGTCGAGGAAGGCTGCGAGCATCGGCACCTGGACGGCGCGGTCGGCAAGGTGCGGGCGCGGCGCCAGCGCGCGCAGGCGCTCCAGGCTGGCGGCGGGCGTGCGCGCCTCGATGCTGGCTGCCGGATCGGCAAGGCCGACCACGGCAACGGGGCGTCCGTCCCGGGCGGCGCCCTCCACCGCGTCGAGCGCGACCCGCATCCGCTCGCGCCAGTCGTGGGCGGCCGTGGCGCCGTTGTCGATCATCACCAGCAGGGCCTTGCGCCCGCCGCCGGCCCCGAGCCCGCTCGGGTTCCAGACCGGGCCGGAGACCGCGAGGATCAGGGCGGCGGCGGCGAGCAGGCGCAGGATCAGCAGCCAGGGCGGGGTGCGCGCCGGGGTCTGGCGCAGCGGCAGCAGATCGGCCACGAGCCTCAGCGGCGGGAAGTCGATCCGGCGCGGGCGCGGCGGCGTCACCCGCAGCAGCAGCCACAGGGCCGGGAGCCCGATCAGGGCAGCGAGCGCGAACGGCGCGGCGAAGGTTAATCCGAGCACCCTGTCCCCTCCTCAGCCGGTGCCGCGGGCGGCGGCGACCAGCATCGCGAGGCGCAGCGCCGCCTCGCTCGCCGGCCGGTCGGTGCGGTGCAGGGTCAGGGTCCAGCCCTGGCCCCGCGCGATCTCGGCAAGGCCCGCGCGGTGGGCCTGGATGCGGGCACGGTAGGCCTCGCCCCAGGCACCGGCGTCGCCCACGTCGAGGCTGAACCCGGATTCGAGGTCGTGCAGCACCGCTTGGCCCGCGAACGGGAACGTCTCCTCGATCGGATCGCCGATCAGCACGAGGTGGCCGCGGCTGCCGCGCCCGGCGATCTCCTGGACGGAACCGGCGATTCGGTCCAGCGGCGTGAGGAAGTCGCTGATCAGGATCACCTCGTCGAAGCGAGCGGGCGCGGCGCGGGGCGGCAGGTCCTGGGTCAGGCCGGCGGTGTCCGCGACGAGTGCCTGCGCCATCCCCTCCACGATCTTTCGTGAGGCCGTCGCGCGCGTCAGGCCGAGGAGCCCCGTGCGCTCGCCGCCGTCGACGAAGGCATCGGCGAGCGCCAGCCCGAGCACGAGGGCGCGCTCGACCTTCGGTGCCTGGGCGAGGTCGGAGGCGAACCCCATCGAGGCGGAACGGTCGATCCAGAACCAGATGTTGTGGGCCGCCTCCCACTCGCGCTCGCGCACGTAGAGGCGGTCGTCGCGGGCCGAGCGGCGCCAGTCGATGCGGGCGGCGGCCTCGCCGTTCACGAAGGGGCGGAACTGCCAGAAGCTCTCGCCGGGTCCGGCGCGGCGGCGGCCGTGCAGGCCATGGGCCAGCATCGACGAGACGCGCCTAGCCTCCAGCACCAGCCGCGGCAGCCGCGCGCCGAGGTCGGTCGCGCGCTCGCTCTCGCGCCGGCCCGGGACGCGCGCGGTGGACTCGAGGGCGCGCGTGGCCACCATCGGGCTACAGCGTCTCCGCGAGCTTGGCGATCAGCCCCTCGACGGTGTCGCCGTCGGCGCGGGCGGCGTAGCTCAGCGCCATGCGGTGCTTCAGCACCGGTTCCGCCAGCGCCTTCACGTCACTGACGGAGGGCGCGACCCGGCCCTCGATCAGCGCGCGCGCGCGCGCGGCCAGCGTGAGCGCTTGGCTGGCGCGGGGGCCCGGCCCCCACATCAGCTTGCCCTTGACCAGCGGGTCGCCGCCCTCGGGCCGCGCGGCACGCACGAGGTCGAGGATCGCGTCGACCACCGCCTCGCCCACCGGCAGGCGGCGCACGAGGCGCTGCGCGGAGAGCAGCGCCTCGGTCGTCATCACCGCCTTCGCCCGCTGCTCGGCGACGCCGGTCGTCTCGATCAGGATGCGGCGCTCGGCGGCGCGGTCGGGATAGCCGACGTCGATCTCCAGGAGAAAGCGATCGAGCTGCGCCTCGGGCAGCGGGTAGGTGCCCTCCTGCTCGATCGGGTTCTGGGTGGCGAGCACGTGGAACGGCCGCGGCAGGTCGTGGCGCTCGCCCGCCACCGAGACGAAGTTCTCCTGCATCGCCTGGAGCAGGGCCGATTGCGTGCGCGGGCTCGCCCGGTTGATCTCGTCGGCCATCAGCAACTGCGTGAAGACCGGCCCTCTGACGAAGCGGAACGAGCGGCGGCGCTCGGCATCCTCGTCCAGGATCTCGGTGCCGAGGATGTCGGACGGCATCAGGTCGGGGGTGAACTGCACGCGCCTAGCGTCGAGGCCGAGCACCGTTCCCAGCGTCTCGACGAGCTTGGTCTTGGCGAGCCCCGGCAGGCCGACGAGCAGCCCGTGGCCACCGGCCAGGATCGTGACGAGGGCGAGGTCGACCACGGTCTCCTGCCCGAAGATCACCCCGTGGATCGCCTCGCGCGCCGCGCGGACGGAGGCGAGGCAGGCTTCGGCGGTGGCGACGATGCCGTCGTCGAGGGGGGTGGCGGGAGAGGGGCCCTGACTCATGCCGATGGGTTTTTCCGTGTCCTGCGACCGTCGGCGGCCGCAGCGTGGCGTTGACCGAAGAAGCGAGTGTGCGGCCGTTCGCATCGGGCTGGCAAGGTCGGCGTCGCCGCACGTTTCTCGGGGCCTTTACGGATCGCCGCTGTTCCGGAAGCCCGGAGCGCGGAAGGCGCTCCGGCACCGTGTGCGGGAACGAGCCGCCTCGGCAGCTCGGCGTAATCCGCCCATCGTCTAAGGACGCTTCGCGATGTCCCGTGCCGGCTCGCGCTCGGCGCCACCTGTCCGGGACGAAATGGGGGTGCCGTCCACGACCTCGCAGGCGAACGGGTTCGGAGGCGCGTTCACCCCGCGCCACTGAGCGTAACGCCACGGCAGGTACCAAGCCGACCGCGGCGGTACGCTCTCCGGCACAAGGTCGATCCCGTGGGTGCCGAACGGGCCGCAACGGCAGATCCGCGAAAACCCCATCCAGGCGCCGGGCCAGGGGCCATGCCGGGCGATCGCCTGGTCGGCATACTCGGAGCAGCTCGGCCAGTGCCGGCACTGGCGGCCGGTCAGGCCGGACAGGGTGAGCTGGTAGCCGCGGATCGCGACATGGGCGGCCTGCCGCAGCATGGGGCTTACGCGGCGGCCTGCTTCTTGGCGTCCTTCTTGGCGTCGATCCGGTCCAGCGCCTCGACCACCGCGTCGAAGGTGAGCAGCGTCGAGGCGTGCCGGGCCTTGAAGTCGCGCACGGGCACCAGCACGGACAGCTCGGCCCAGCGGCCCTCCGGGGCGGGGCCGCCCGCCTTGAGCATCGCCCGCATGGTCTCGCGCAAGGTCCGCAGGTCGTCCGCGGCGGCGCCGATCACGTGCCGGCCCATCAGCGAGGACGAGGCCTGCCCCAGCGCGCAGGCCTTCACGTCGTGGGCGAAGTCCGCCACCGTTCCGTCGTCGGCGAGCACCAGATCGACGGTCACGGTCGAGCCGCAGAGCTTGGAATGCGCCGTCGCGCTTGCGTCCGGCGCCGGCAGCCGGCCCAGCCGCGGGATGTCGGCGGCGAGTTCGAGGATGCGCCGGTTATAGATGTCGTCGAGCATCGGCGCTTTCCTTCGTCGAACCCTGCGCAGCCAGCGTCCCGGTCGGGCCGGCTCGGCTGCGGCGCGCCCCGCGCATTGCGCGACGGCGCGAGAACGACGATATAGGCGCCCTCAGGCCGTTTCGCGAGGAGGCGGCCCGTCGACCAGGGTCGCGCCCACGGCCACGGACACCGTATCTCTTCCGGGGCGCGCCGGTCCGGAGCTCTCTCGGGCCGCGGACGGTTCGACAAGATGTACGCCAAGCCGGACAGCACCACGATGAAGGCCCGCGTGGCGCGGGCTGGAGATGCCATGGATGCCGCGCTCAAATCCCTGTCCTACGGCGTCGCCCAGCCTCCGGTCGAAGACGGACCGGACCTGAGCGCGATGCGCAACGACAACGACCGCGTCATCGCGAGCCTCGCCGAGCGCCGCGCCGAGGCTCAAGCGCCGCCGGAGATCGCACCGAAGCCCGACTCGGCCACCCGCGTGCCGGACGGCATCGCCCTCGGGCGCCCGAGCCGCGAGGAGGCCGAGGCCGCCGTGCGCACGCTCCTGCGCTGGGCCGGCGACGACCCGAATCGCGAGGGGCTGCTCGACACGCCGACCCGCGTGGTCAAGGCCTACGGCCAGCTCTTCGGCGGCTACGATCAGGATGCCGACGCCCTACTGGAGCGGGTGTTCCAGGAGGTCGAGGGCTATACCGACATCGTGCTGGTGCGCGACATCCCGTTCTACTCCCACTGCGAGCACCACATGGTGCCGTTCATGGGGCTGGCGCATATCGCCTACTACCCGACCAAGGGCGTGGTCGGCCTGTCGAAGCTCGCCCGCGTGGTCGACACCTTCGCCCGCCGCCTGCAGACGCAGGAGACCATGACCGCGCAGATCGCCGACGTGATCGAGAGCATCCTCAAGCCCCGCGGCGTCGCCGTGATGGTCGAGGCCGAGCACCTCTGCATGGCCATGCGCGGGGTGCAGAAGGCCGGCGTCTCGACCATCACCAGCCAGTTCCGCGGCGTCTTCAAGGACGATGCCAACGAGCAGGTCCGCTTCCTGACGCTGGTGCGCGGCGGCAAGGCGTAGGGCGCCTCGTGATGGGCCGCCACGTTGCCTTCCCCTCCCCCCTGTGCGGGCTATCGCATTCACACATCCCGGCGCCTGCCGCGTCGGTGGCCGCGCATCCCCTCGCCCCGCCTGCGGGGAGAGGGCCGCGACGACCCCGTCGTCGTCGTGGGCCAAGGCGGCAGCCGACGGTGAGGGGGCGGCTCAGGACGAGCCTCGTCCGGCCACGACCCCTCACCGTCGCTTCGGCTTCGCCTCCGCTTCCCGGCTGCACGACGGGGTGCCGCCGGGCCTCTCCCCGCGTGCGGGGAGGGGGGGCCTGCGCTTCCTCCGATCGCGTCGCGAGCTACGTGAATCCGGTAGCTTCTGCGGGGGGGAGTGGCCCGCGAGCCAAGTCGGGAGCGGGGAGCGCGTTATCCGGATGCGGCGCTCCCCTCTCCCGACCCTCGCGTGAGCCGAGGGCCACCCTCCCCCGCAGAGGGGGAAGGAAAGATGCGCGCTGGACGGCCTCGGCAGGAGTCTCGCCTCGATGACCGCCCTCGCCTTCGATCCCCCCGGCTCGCGCGAGGCGGTCGAGGAAGGCCTAGCCTTCACCCCGCGCTTCGACCGCGACGGGCTGATCGCCTGCATCGCCGTGGATGCCGGTGACGGGCGCGTCCTGATGCTCGCCCACATGAACGCGGAGTCGCTTCGGCGCACCCTGGAGACCGGCGAGGCTTGGTACTGGTCGCGCTCGCGGGGCGAGCTCTGGCACAAGGGCGCGACCTCGGGGCAGGTCCAGCGCGTCACCGGGATGCGCACCGATTGCGATCAGGACGCCCTGCTGATCACCGTCGCGGTCGGCGGCGACGGCGGGTGCTGCCACACCGGACGGCCCGCCTGCTTCTATCGAAGCGTCATCCTCGACACCGACGGGCGCGCGGTCCTGCGTCCCGCCCCATGACCCGCGGCGCGCCCGCCCTGAGACAGGACGCGGCGTTCGTCCCGCACATCGAGTCCGGCGCGGTCGAGCCGCTGCGTCCGGTCCCCGTGCGCGGGCCGCGGATCGGGCTGGCGCTCGGCGGCGGGTCGGCGCGGGGCTGGGCGCATATCGGCGTCGTCCGGGCCCTGGAGGAGGCCGGCATCCACCCGGCGGTGGTGGCGGGCTGCTCGATCGGCGCGGTGGTCGGCGGCTGCTACGCGGCCGGCAAGCTCGATACGCTCGCCGACTTCGCCCTGTCGCTCACGCGCCGCCGCGTCCTCGGCCTCCTCGATCCGCGCCTCTCCGGGGCCGGCCTGATCGGCGGCGACCGGCTTCGGCGGCGGCTGACCCGCGATCTCGGGACCCGCCGGATCGAGGACCTGCCCATCGGCTTCGCCTCCGTCGCGACCGAACTCGGCACCGGCCACGAGGTCTGGCTCACGCGGGGATCGCTGGTCGAGGCGCTGCGCGCCTCCTACGCGCTGCCCGGCATCTTCGCGCCGGTGTCGCTCGACGGTCGCCTGCTGATGGACGGGACGCTGGTGAACCCGGTGCCCGTCGCGCTCGCCCGCGCGATGGGGGCCGACGTGGTGGTCTGCGTCACGCTGGCCTGCGATCCCCGCGTGCGCGGCGGCGTGATCGAGCCGGATGCGCCGGAGGCCGTGGAGGACACCGTAGCCGGCGTCGCGGCCGCGCGGGGCTGGGGCCTCCTGCGCGCCCTGCGCGGTCGGTCCGGCGCCGCGCCCGCAGCGCCCGGCATCGGCCGTGTCATGTTCGACGCCTTCAACATCACCCAGGACCGGATCGCGCGGGCGCGGCTGGAGCGCGACCCGCCCGACTTCGCCATCGTGCCTGACCTGTCCGCCCTCGGACAGTTCGAGTTCCACAGGGCAGCCGAGGGCATCGCGGCCGGACACGCGGCGACGCGCACCATCCTTCCGCGTCTCCAGGCGATGATCGCGGGTGCCGCCGCGCGGGCCTGAGCCGGGCTTGATCCTTCCGTGCGCCGGCGCGCTTCAGGCCATGGTGATGTAGTCGCGCAGCGCCTTGTGCTCGGCCTCGACGGCGGCGATTCGGCTCTTGACCACGTCGCCGATCGAGATGAGGCCGACGAGGCGTCCCGCCTCGCAGACCGGGACGTGGCGGAAGCGGCCCTTGGTCATCATCTGCATCACGTCCTCGACCGTCGTGGCGCGCGCGCAGGTGACGACGTCGGCGGTCATGTGCGCGGAGACCGGCGCGTCGAAGGCCCCGCCGCCGCGCTCGGCCAGCGCCCGCATGATGTCGCGCTCCGAGATGATTCCGGCGACCGAGCCGTCCGGGTTGCTCACCACCAGGGCGCCGATGCGCTTCTCGGCGAGGAGGTGGATCGCCTCGTCGAGGGTCCGGTCTGGGGTCGTGGTGACGACGGACCCGCCCTTCTCGGCCAGGATGTGCGCGATGGTCATGTGTGTCCTCCCGGGATCGCGGCTCTGCGCGCCGTCAGCCCGCGACGCACCGGCCGATGGATGGCGGCCGGCCGGGTTGGTCCCGGCTCGAGCCGTTGAGTGCGGCGAGTGTGTGGCGAATCCCGTGCCATGGCAAGCTGCCGCTCCGCCGTCGCGCGAGGGCAAAGCCTTGATGAGACACCCGCATCAAGGCTCGGTGTCAGGGCGCCGGCGGCGTCCGCGGATCGACGAAGGGGAACAGCAGGAAGCCGACGACGAAGCCGCCGAGATGCGCGTCCCAGGCCACCGCCGCGCTCTCGGCCCCGAGCGGCAGGCTGATGAGGCCGAAGAGCAGGTTCGTCACGAGCCAGATCGCGAGGAAGGCCACCGCCGTCCGGTTGCGCAGCAGTTCCGGCACGGTCTCGGCCGGCCGGTGCGGCGGCAACTGCCAGGGCTGGGTGCCGTAGGCCGACACCGGCGGCTGGAACACGAAGCGGGCCGCTGCCGCCATCAGCGCCGAGACCCCGGCCGAGGCGCCGACCAGCGGCGCGGTGCTCAGGGGATCGATCGCCACGTGGAGCGCGCCGCCGGCGACCGTGCCGGCGAGGCCGATCAGGCCGTAGCGCCACGCGCCGCAGCGCCGGGCCACCGGTGAGCCGAAAGCCGCGAGCCACACGCTGTTGAAGATCACGTGCAGCCACGAGCCGTGCAGCAGGGCGTAGGTGGCGAAGCCCCACAGGTTGGCTGCGTGCTCGGTGACGACGTAGCGGGCGAAAGCCTCGCGCGCCGCGGCGAGGTCGGCCTCGCCGGCACTGCCCGCCGCCCGGATCACCGCATCCGCGCGCTCCGGATCGAGCCAGGTCGTCCAGCGGGATGGGACCAGGGCGAGGTCGAGGACGAGGCGGATGTCCCAGGTGTCGGGCAGCAGGAACTCGCGCACCGCCTGAATTGCCAGGAGCAGCCCGATCGAGACGGTGACGGCGCCCGGCATGTTGAACACGGGCACGCGGCTCTGGCGCGGGAAATCGGGTGAGGCATCCATCGCGCCACATGTCGGCACCCGCCCCCGTCCGGCAAGGGCCTGCAGGATGCGCCGTGATCCGATCGGACGGCACGGGAGCGGCCTGGAAGGCCTCGGCGGACCCGCGAAGGCTAGAGCCCGCCTGATGCTCGCGAGCCTTGGCGCCTGAGAAGGCCCTGCGCAGGCTCAACCCGGTCTCGGGGTTCCGCGCGGAACGCCCGACGCCCGTCGTCGCCCCACCGACCGCGGCGGTTGACAGGGCGCGTGGTGCGATGTGCTTAACCTTAACGAAGGGTTACGCGAGCTTGGCCCTGGTCCCGGGCATACGCTGTGCGGCAGGGGGAGCCGAGCGCCGCCGGGATCGCCGCAGGATCGTGCGGATGTCCCGGGTCGGCACCGATTCCTCGCCTTCGCGCACCGATGCGGGACATCATGAAGCACCCGACCAGCCGAATGCTCCACGCGTACTGGGACCGAGTCCGCGGTGAGCGCTGCGCGCCGGAGCGCGCCGAGATCGAGCCCGGCGAAATCCGTCATCTCCTCGCCGACAGCCTGATCCTCGAACTCGACGTTCCCCACCGCGCCGCCACCCTGCGGCTCGCGGGGACCCGGGTCTGCGCCCTGTTCGGCCGCGAATTGCGGGCGCAGGCCTTCGGGGCGCTCTGGGGCACCGGCGCCGCCGAACCCTGGCGGATGGTCGAGATCGTGGCGGGCGACGCGGTCGGGGTGGTGGCGGGCCTGCGCGGCACCAACGCGGCCGGCGAGGCCCTCGACCTGGAACTGCTGCTCCTTCCCCTGCGCCATCGCGGCCGCACCCAGGCGCGGGCGCTCGGCACGCTCAGTCCGGTCCGGCAACCCGCTTGGCTCGGCCTGCGCCCCCTGATGCGCCTCGAGACGACGTCGATGCGGGTTCTCTCGGGAGCGGTCGCGGCGCCGGACGACGCGGACGTCCCCGGCCTGGATCGGCCTTCAGAGGATGTCCCGGTATTCCGTACTCTTCCCCTGCCCTCGCCTGCCAACGACGCCGACCCGGTTCGACGCGGTCACCTCCTGGTCCATCGCGGCGGTCGCGCCTGATCCCCGCCCAGAAGCGGAGGCGTGCGGCGATCCTGGCGAAGGCAAAGGATTTCGTAACGGGCGACCTGCTAGACCGGAGGTCGGAGTTCCAACCGTGCAAGCCATCCCTGGAATGATCACGGACGAAGGCCTTGCTGAACGGCCCAGGTTACGCCTCGCACAGGCGTCCGATCTGCGCCGCCACCAGCGCGTGACGGTCGCCCTGCTCGGCCGCTACATGCTGGCCGACCGGCGGGAATACCCGTGCCAGACCATGGACATGTCTCCTGGCGGCGTGCGCCTCACCTGCGCCGTGGTCGGTGCGGTCGGCGAACGCGTGGTCCTCTACCTGGAACATATCGGCCGGATCGAGGGCGTGATCGTGCGCCACCCGCCCGGGGGATTCGCGGTCCAGCTCGCGGCGACGCCGCGCAAGCGCGACAAGATCGCCTCCCAGCTCACGTGGCTCGCCAACCGCGAGATGCTCGGCCTGCCCGAAGGACGCTCGCACGAACGCCTCGTGCCCAAGCAGCCCGGCGTGGTGGTGCGGCTGGAGAGCGGGCGCGAGATCCAGGCCCGCGTCATCGACATCTCGCTGTCGGGCGCCGCGCTCGCCAGCATCGCGACTCCGCCGATCGGTGCTGCGGTGACCGTCGGCAGGACGCCGGGGCGCCTCGTGCGCTACTTCGACGGCGGCTTCGGCGTGCAGTTCATGCTGCCGCTCTCCCCCGATCGCTTCCACGACGGCATGACCCTCTGATCTTCGCCGTCGCCATGACGACGCGCATCGCTCACGCGCTTCGTGCCATCGGGCCTCGTCTCTCACGGTTTGAAGGACGGGTGCGCCGGCCGCGACGCCGGGTGCGCTCGATCCGCTTCGCCGGGGTGCATGGGCTCCGCCGCGCGCTGCGACGCGTTACGGTTTCCAAACCCGCAAGCGAACGCGGACAATCCGCCCCGTCGCCACAGCCTCCGGTTCGGGTTGTCGCGAGCCGGCCTCATCCGAGGGGCCGACCCGTAAAATTGCGCGCATCGCCTTCAGCGCGGCGCAGGCGTTCGGACACCATCGTGACCTCGTCGATGGAGGATGTCGCGATGATCGTGGGATGGCGCAGCAGGGGGTCGACCGTCAGGGCGCTCGGCTTCGGGCTGTTCGCCCTCCTCGCCGCAGCGAAGACCGACCGCGCCGCGGGGCAGGACTTGGTCCCGCTGCCTGCCCCGACCGTTGCCGCGATCCCGGGTGGTCCGGCCAAGCCGATTGCGGCGTGGGTGGCGTTCTGCCAG
>NZ_CAXTBY010000057.1:0-24455 GCF_964242245.1 uncultured Methylobacterium sp.
TGAACAGCGAAGAACGCGACGTCATCTCCGGCATCTTCCAGCGCCTGGAGCAGGCCTCGAGCCAGCCCCGCGACGCGGACGCCGAGCGCTTCATCGCCGACAGGCTCCGGGCCCAGCCCTACGCGCCCTACGCCATGGCGCAGCTCATCTACGTGCAGGAAGAGGCGATCAAGAGCCTGAACCAGCAGCTCGAGCAGGCGCGCCATGCGCAGGCGGCGCAGCCGCAACCGTCGGGCGGCGGCTTCCTGTCGAGCATCTTCGGCGGCGGATCGCAACGGCAGGACCAGCCGCAGCAGCGCCCCGGCGGCGCCTGGGGCAACCAGGGCGGCGCGCCGCAGGGGTACCCTCAACAGGCTTACCCGCAGCAGGGCTACCCACAGGGCGGACCGCAGCAGGGTGGTCCCTGGGGTGGCCAGCCGCAGCAGGCTCCCGCGCGCGGCGGCGGCTTCATGGCCACCGCCCTGCCGATGGCGGCGGGCGCGGCCGGCGGCATGCTCCTCGGAAGCGCGCTGTCGAACGCGTTTGCCGGCGGCCATTCGAGCCTCGGCAGCGCGGCGGCTGCCGGGCTCGGCGGCGGCACGACGGTCGAGAACAACTACTTCGGCTCGGATGCCGGCGGCAGCCAGGATTTCGGCGCGCCACTGGGTGCCGGAAGCGACTCCGCCTTCGACGGTGGCAGTGGCGGTGGCGGCAATGATGATTTCGCCGGCGATCTCGGCAGCGGCGACGACAGCGACTGGGCGTAGTCCAGAGTCCGCCTTCGGCCCTCAAGGCCGTGCCTGACACGAACCCGGCGTCGCGGAACGGCGCCGGGTTTTTTCATGCCTCCGCAGCTTGGGAATCAAGGACGGGCTCGGCGTCGTCAGAGAACCTCGACGCGCGTGCCGACCGGGACGCGCTCGTAGAGGTCGACCACGTCGTCGTTCATCATCCGGATGCAGCCCGAGGAAACCGACTGTCCGATCGTGTGCGGCTCGTTGGTGCCGTGGATGCGGTACAGCGACGAGCCGAGATAGAGCGCACGCGCCCCGAGCGGATTGCCCGGACCGCCCTCCATGTATCGCGGCAGGTCGGGCCGGCGGGCGAGCATTTCCGGCGGCGGCGTCCAGCCCGGCCACTCGGCCTTGCGGCTCACCGTCTTGAGCCCGGCCCAGGCGAAGCCCGGCCGTCCGACCCCGATGCCGTAGCGCAGCGCCCGGCCGCCGGGCTGCACGAGGTAGAGGTACTTCGCGGGCGTATCGATCACGATCGTCCCGGGCGGCTGGCGGCCGGAGAACTCCACCTCCTGCCGGGCGTAGCGCGGATCGAGGCTGCGCGCGATCCGATCCGTCTCGCCGGCCGGCGCCTCGGGCAGCGCGGCGTAGCGCTGCGTCGGCACGCGCGCGGCGCGAGGTTCGATCGGGTCGCCCGATTGCAGGGATGGGCCGCCGGGCGCGCCCGCGCGACCTACGCCGCCGAGGACGAGGTACTCGATCAATCCGCCGCCGTAGGCCCCGGACCCGGCGTACTGGGCTTGCGCCCGGGCCGCGCTGCTCCAGCCCGATGCGGCGAGCACCGCCGCCACGCACCACCGCGCACGCATCGTCTTCGACCTCCGTGAACCTCAGCCGGGCACGGTGCCGGCAGGAATGCCCGAAGGTTCGGCGAGGCCTGCGCGATTTCGGTGAAGGAACGTGGTGAATCGCGTCTCGGTCGCGAGCCATGCCCGCTCGTCCCGCGGCAGCGTGAATCGTCGGTAAATCGATGGCGGCGACCGGGATGTTCAACAAACGGCAACCACTCGGTGGCATGTCTGAGGGACACGTCGCAGATGGCCGTTCGAACCGATGATCCAGAAGCGCTATCGCATCGAAGACAGCCTCGGCTTCGCGCCCGTGCCGCCCTCCGCTGGTGAGACACCGGCCGAGGGTGGGGCGCGCCTCGACGAGATCCTCGCCGCCATCCAGGACCTGCGCCGCATCACCCAGGCCAGCGCCGGCGAGACCATCGAGGCCTGCCGGCGCGAGCTGAGTGAAGCCTTCGCGATGCGCGCGGAACTCGACGTGATGAAGGAGGCGATCACCAGCACGCGGGACGAGATCGCCACCCTGTACCGCTCCGAGCACACCGGACAGGGCATGCGGCGGGCCGCCAGCGAGCTCGATGCCGTGGTCGGTTCGACGGAGCGCGCCACCTCGACCCTGCTCTCGGCGATCGAGGACATCGAGGCGGGCGCCAACATCCTGCGCGCCGGCCGCCTCGGCAAGGCCGGGCAGGATCAGGTCGATGTCATCCTGGAGCGGGTGGTCGTCGCCTACGAGGCCTGCAACTTCCAGGACCTGACCGGGCAGCGCATCAGCAAGATCGTCGGCGTCATGAGCTTCGTCGAGGAGCACCTCGACCGGATGATCGCGACTTGGAGCGGGCTGGAGAGCTTCCGCGACCTCGTCGAGAACACCGCCGGCGTGCCGGACCCGGACGACGAGCGCTCGCTGCTCAACGGGCCGAAGCTCGACGAGGACCCGGGGCACGTCGACCAGTCCGACATCGACGCCTTGTTCGATTGATCCACCGCGCGGCACGGTGCCGGAGGCGGGCCTGGTCCCGTCCCGATTCCGCATCGCACCCCTTCCCTCGCGAATCCCGCGGGCTTAGATCACGGCGATGAGCCGGAGAGCCCCGTCAGGCCGCAGCGCCGAGGATCTGCCCCCCGACGCCTTCGACGACGAGCGGGACGACGGTGCGGCCGTCCAGGACGAGCCCGCCCAGCAGGACGAGGCGCCCGAGATCGACTTCGATTTCGAGCCCGGCGCCGTCGAGGCCGGCACGGAGGTCATCCGCCGGTTCTGGAGCACGCTGCCCTCGGGGCCCGGCGTCTACCGGATGTTCGATGCCAAGGGCGACGTGCTCTACGTCGGCAAGGCCAAGAACCTCAAGGCCCGCGTCGGCTCCTACGCCCGCGGACAGGCGCATTCGAACCGCATCGCGCGGATGATCTCGCAGACGGCGGCGATGGAGTTTGTCACCACGGCCACCGAGACCGAGGCCCTGCTGCTCGAAGCGAACCTGATCAAGCAGTTGAAGCCGCGCTTCAACGTGCTGATGCGCGACGACAAGTCGTTTCCCTACATCCTCGTCACGGCCGACGGGCCGGCGCCGCAGATCATCAAGCACCGCGGCGCGCGCCGCCGCAAGGGCAGCTACTACGGCCCCTTCGCCAGCGTCTGGGCGGTCAACCGCACGGTCAACGCCCTCCAGCGGGCCTTCCTGCTGCGCACCTGCACCGACAGCTACTACGAGAACCGCACGCGGCCCTGCCTGCTCTTCCAGATCAAGCGCTGCTCGGGCCCCTGCACCGGCGAGATCGCCCTCGACGATTACGCGGGCATGGCGGACTCCGCGAAGACCTTCCTCGCCGGCAAGTCGAACGCGGTGAAGGACCGGATGCGCGCCGAGATGCAGGAGGCCTCCGACGCGATGGAGTTCGAGCGCGCCGCGCGCTTCCGCGACCGGATCAGCGCCCTCTCGGCGATCCAGGGCGTACAGGGCGTGAACACGCAAGGGGTCGAGGAGGCCGACGTGTTCGCCCTGGACGAGCAGGCGGGCCAGTTCTGCATCGAGGTGTTCTTCTTCCGCAACTTCCAGAACTGGGGCAACCGCGCCTACTTCCCCAAGGCCGACCGCAGCATGAGCCCGGATGAGGTGCTCGGCTCGTTCATCGGCCAGTTCTACGACGACAAGCCGGCCCCGCGCACCGTGCTGACGAGCCACGCGATCGAGGATGCGGAACTCGTGGCGGCCGCGCTCTCCAGCCGGGTCGCCTACCGGGTCGAGGTCCACCAGCCGCAGCGCGGCGAGCGCAAGGCGCTCGTCGACTACGCGCAGCGCAACGCCAGGGAGGCGCTCGGACGGCGGCTCGCCGACACCGCCTCCCAGGGCAAGCTGCTCGCGGCGCTGGGCCAAGCCTTCGCCCTGGAGCGGACCCCGCGCCGGATCGAGGTCTACGACAACTCGCACATCATGGGCACCAACGCGGTCGGCGGGATGATCGTGGCCGGGCCCGCGGGCTTCATGAAGACGCACTACCGCACCTTCAACATCAAGTCGGAGGAGCTGACGCCGGGCGACGATTACGGGATGATGCGCGAGGTGCTGCAGCGCCGCTTCAAGCGCCTCGTCAAGGAGGCGCCGCGCGATCTCGCCGAGGCGGCCGTCGCCGCCACCGAGGGCGGCGCGCCGGAGCCGGTGCCCGAGGATACCGACAGCTTCCCGGCGTGGCCGGACCTCGTGCTGATCGACGGCGGCAAGGGCCAGCTCGACGCCGCGCGCGCGGCGCTCGCCGAGATCGGCGTCGCGGGCGTTTGCCTGATCGGGATCGCCAAGGGCCGAGATCGGGATGCCGGCCGGGAGACCTTCTTCGTGCCCGGCCGTCCGGCCTTCAAGCTGCCGCCCCGCGATCCCACCCTGTACTTCGTCCAGCGCCTGCGCGACGAGGCCCACCGCTTCGCCATCGGCAGCCACCGGGCCAAGCGCAAGCGCGAGCTGATCCGGAACCCGCTCGACGAGATCGCCGGCATCGGCCCGAGCCGCAAGCGGGCGCTCCTGCACCATTTCGGCACCGTCAAGTCGATCGAGCGCGCGGCTTACGAGGACCTCGCCAAGACGCCGGGCGTCAACGCGGCGACGGCGCGCGCGGTCTACGACTTCTTCCACGCGGGCGGCTGAGCGGCGCGCCAACGGTTGACGCTGTCGAGCACCCGTGATTTCACCGCCCCGATGAACGCCGTCCTCCCCCGACGCCGGTCGCAGGCCTGGACGCTCGCGAACTGCCTGACCTACGGCCGCCTCGTCGCGGTCCCGGTGATGGTGGCGCTGCTGTTCTCGCCCGAGTCCGCGACGACGCGGTTCACGGCGCTCGCGGTCTTCGTCGTCGCCGGCATCACCGACTACCTCGACGGCTACGTCGCCCGCACCTACGCGCAGAGCTCCGCGCTCGGCCGGATGCTCGATCCGATCGCCGACAAGCTGCTGGTGGCCGCCTGTCTGCTGATGCTGGTGGCCGACCAGACCATCGCCGGCGCCTCGGTCGGGGCGGCGATCGTGATCCTCTGCCGGGAGGTGCTGGTCTCGGGCCTGCGCGAGTACCTCGCCGAGCTCAAGGTCGGGGTGCCCGTGAGCCGGGTCGCCAAGTGGAAGACCACGGTGCAGCTCGTGGCGCTCGGCTTCCTCGTCGCCGGGCCGGCCGGCGAGACCATCCTGCCGGGCACCGAGCAGATCGGGATCGTCCTGCTCTGGCTCGCCGCGGCCCTCACGCTCTGGACCGGCTGGGACTACATGCGGGCCGGCATCAAGCACGTCATCGACGACCCCCGCTGACGTCCCGGTTTCGCGCCGCTCGCTGGCGTTGACGTCGATGCGGGCCGTTCGAGCCGCAGGGATCGAGATATCATGAAGCTCGTCTACTTCGCCTGGGTGCGCGAGCGCATCGGCCGCCCGGAGGAGACCGTCACGCCGCCGGTCGAGGTCGCGACGATCGCCGACCTGATCGGCTGGCTCAAAGGTCGGGGCGAGGAATATGCCTACGCCTTCGAGAACGCGGGCGTGGTCCGCGCCGCGATCGACAAGGTGCACGCCAAGGCCGATGCATCCATCGTCGGCGCCCGGGAGATCGCGTTCTTCCCGCCGATGACCGGGGGATAAGCACTGTCCAGCGCGGTGGTTGCCGGCGTGCGTGAGGGCGATGCGACGCCGTGGAAGAGGTCACGCACGCCGGAGCGCCGCTGCCGCGGTCAGGGCGGCGGCGAGCAGCGTCACGGCCACGGGCGTCGCCGAGGCGTCGTGCCAGGAGGCGACCGCCAGGGTGAAGAGCGCGCCGAAGGCCATCTGCATGAAGCCGTAGAGGCTCGAGGCCGCGCCCGCCGCGTGCGGATCGACGTTCATCAGCCCGGCGACCGCGTTCGGCCCGACCAGACCCACGCCCACCGCGTAGACCACCAGCGGCGCGATCAGGCTCCCGACCGAGAGGCCGCCCGCCCGGTCGATGACCAGAAGCGACAGGGCGCCAGCGAGGCAGAGCAGGTTGCCGCCCCGCGCTGCGCGCCGGATCGGGACGCGGCCCGCGAGCCGGCTCGCCAGCGTCGCCCCCGCGACCATGCCGAACACCACGATCAGGCAGTCGAGCCCAACCTCCTGCGGCGAGCGCCCCAGGCGGTCGACCAGCAGGAACGGCGCCGCGGCGAGGAAGGCGTAGAGGCTTGTGCCGGCGCACGACCCGGCGATCATGTAGGCGCGAAACGCCGGAATCCGCATCAGCCGAAGGTAGCCCGCGGCCATGGCGCCGGGGCCCGGCAGCGCGATCCGGTGATGGTTGGTTTCCGGCAGGGTGAACACCACGAGGGTAGCCAGCACCGCGACGAGGGCGGCCAGCGCCACGCACACCGACCGCCAGCCGAATGCCTGCGAGACGCCGCCGCCGAGCGCGGGTGCCAGCGCGGGGATGAGCGTCATCGCCAGCGTCAGGATCGCGAGCTTGCGCGTCGCGTCGGCGCTGGTGGAGACGTCGCGCACCATCGCCCGGCCGATCACCAGGGAGCCGCAGGCCCCGAGCGACTGAGGACGCGGGCGGCGACCAGGACGCCGATGCTCGGGGCGGGGATCGCGAGGAACAGGCCGACCAGGTAGAGGGACAGGCCGCCGATCAGCACCGGGCGGCGCCCGAACCGGTCCGAGAGCGGCCCGTAAACGAGCTGCCCGCCCGCGAGGCCGACGAGGTAGAGGGTGATCGTGGGCTGCGCCGCGGCGGGCGTCGTTCCGAGGTCCGCGGCGGCCAGCGCCGGCACGAAAACGTGCAGGGCGAGCGTGCCGGTCATCGTCACCGCGACGAGGAGGGCGAGCGGAGCCCTGCGTTCGGGGGGCCCGCCGGGCGATCGATCGGGCAAGGAAATCCTTTCCGGATGTGCCGGAGGCCGTCGGCGCGCGGGCGGCGGGCCCGTCCCTACTGCGTGCCGGCCCGGTCCACCACGGCGCGGGCGGCGGCAAAGGCCGCGTCGGCGTCGAGGTGGGTGGTATCGAGCACCACGGCGTCGGCGGCGGCCTTGAGCGGCGCCGTGGCACGCGCCGCGTCGCGGGCGTCGCGGGCCTCGATGTCGGAGAGGATCGCGTCGAGCGTCGTCTTCTCGCCGCGGGCGGAGAGTTCGCGGTGTCGGCGGCGCGCCCGCTCGGCGGCGGCGGCGGTGATGAACAGCTTCACCCGCGCGTCCGGGCAGACGACGGTGCCGATGTCGCGCCCGTCGAGGACGGCGCCGGCGCTGGTCCCGGCGAAGCGCTGCTGCCACGCCAGCAGCGCCGTGCGCACCGCCGGCACCGCCGAGATGTGCGAGGCCGCCTCCCCCATTGCCCGCTCGCGCAGGCGTGGATCGGCCAGACGGTCTGCGATCAGGCCGGCGGCCGCGCGGGCGGCGGCCGCCTCGTCGTCGAGGGAGGCGCCGGCATCGATGAGCATCAGCGCAACCCCGCGATAGAGCAGGCCGGTGTCGAGGTGCGGCAGGCCGTAATGCCGGGCGAGGCGCTGGGCCAGCGTCCCCTTGCCGGAGGCTGCCGGCCCGTCGATGGCGATGACCATGGGCATGCTAATCCGCGATCCCTGCGCCGAGACCGCGCATGGTCGGCAGGAAGCTCGGGAAGCTCGTGGCGATCATCGCCCCGTCGTCGATGACGACAGGGTCCCGGGTGGCGAGCCCCATCACCAGGAACGCCATGGCGATGCGGTGGTCGAGGTGGGTCGCGACCGTTCCCCCGCCCCGCGGGGCCGCCCCGTCGCCGTGCACGATCAGGTCGTCGCCCTCGATCAGGTGGGCAACGCCGTTGACCTTGAGCCCTCCGGCCACCGCGGCGAGGCGATCCGACTCCTTGACCCGCAACTCGTGCAGGCCGTGCATCCGGGTGGTGCCCGCGGCGAACGCGGCGGCGACCGCGAGCACCGGGTACTCGTCGATCATCGCGGGCGCCCGCTCGGCCGGCACGTCGACGCCGTGCAGGCGGCTCGCGCGCACGCGAAGGTCCGCCACGGTCTCGCCGCCCTCCTCGCGCTCGCGCAAGGCCTCGATGTCGGCGCCCATCTCGATCAGCGTCGTGATGAGGCCGATGCGCAGCGGATTCATCATGACGCCCTCGATCGTCACCTCGGAGCCCGGCACGATCAGCGCGGCGACGAGGGGAAAGGCCGCCGACGACGGATCGGCCGGCACCACCACGTCGGTACCGCGCAGCGTCGGCTGGCCGGTGAGCGCGACGCTGCGGCCGTAGCCCTCCGGGCCGTGCCGGGTCACGGACACCGCGGCGCCGAACAGGCGCAGCATGCGCTCGGTGTGGTCGCGGGTGGCGGCGGCCTCGACCACCGTCGTGATGCCCGGCGCGTTGAGGCCGGCGAGCAGCACCGCCGACTTGATCTGCGCCGAGGCCGCGGGCGTCTCGTAGGTGATCGGGATCGCCTCGCGCGGACCCCGGAGTGTCAGCGGCACGCGGCCGCCCTCGGACTCGGCCAGGACCTGCGTGCCCATCCGCCGCAGCGGATCGAGGATGCGGCGCATCGGGCGCGAACGGAGCGAGGCGTCGCCGTCGAAGGTGGCGGTAACCGGTTGGCCGCCGACGACCCCCATCATCAGCCGCGAGCCGGTGCCGGCATTGCCGAAATCGAGGGTCTCGGCCGGATCACTCAGGCCGCCGATGCCGACGCCGCGGACGATCCATCGCCCCTCCGCCCGACGCTCCATGGTCGCCCCGAGCGCGCGGGCTGCGGCGGCGGTGCGCAGCACGTCCTCGCCCTCCAGGAGTCCCTCGATCCGGGTCTCGCCGATGGCGAGCAGGCCGAGGATCATCGCGCGGTGCGAGATCGACTTGTCGCCGGGCGGCCGCAGGGTGCCGCGCAAGGGCGCGCCGGGCGAGGCGGAGAGCGGGGACGGCTCGAAAGCGTGCGACACGGGCGGGCAACTTCGCAAACGTCGAGGCGCCGGGACGCCGGGGAGCCTTCCGCGTCGCGGGGCCTGCGCGGGATCGTGCTGCGGTCGGTTATCACGCGCGTCGCCGCCCGTCATCCGACCGCCCTGTCCACGTTCGCATCGCCCGCGCGCCTGGCCAGCCGATCGCGGGCGAGGTTCACGCCGGGCGGCGTCCCAAAAAAGGGGTTGAGTCGACCGCAAGGCCCGCCTATAGAACCGCCCTTGCCGGCCGGCATCGAAGGACGGCGAAACCGCGGCCTACCTGCGCCGTGGCGGATGAGAGTGGGGCCTTAGCTCAGCTGGGAGAGCGCTTCCATGGCATGGAAGAGGTCATCGGTTCGATCCCGTTAGGCTCCACCATCCTCCCCTTTCATCGTCGCGCATCGCGTGGACGTTCGCGTCTCCGGCCGCTATGGCGGTCGCCGGACCAGCGTCGCGTTCAGGCGGCCATCCTCGTGCTCGCGATGGCGATGATCGGCTCGGTGCGCTCCGTCCCCGCCGAAACCGCCTCAACGCCTGACGATCCCGCCGGGCTGATCGAGACGCTTCGCACGCGCATCCTCTCCGGTCACAGCGCCACCGCCGTGCTGGAGGCGTGGTGCGCCGAGCGCGGCCTCGCGGCCGACCCGCACCTCGTCGCCCGCCGCGTGCCCGGCCCCGACAAGCCCCTCGACGCGATCCGGCGCGACCGCCTCGCCCTCGCGCCGGACGAGCCTGTCCGCTACCGGCGCGTTCGGCTCACCTGCGGCGTCCACGTCCTGTCCGAGGCCGACAACTGGTACGTGCCCGGCCGCCTGACGCCCGCGATGAACGCCGCGCTCGATGGCACCGAGGCGCCCTTCGGCCGGGTTGTGCGCCCCCTCGACCCGACCCGCCGCAACGTCGCGTTGCGCCCGCTGCGGGAGGCCGCCACCGGCCGCCCAGGTGCCGGGGACCCCTTGTTCGAGGTCGACGCGGTGCTGACGACGGGCGCCGGCCTGCCCTTCTGCGAGGTCGCGGAGACCTACCTCGGCGCCGTGCTCAGGCGTGGGCCGTAGGATGGCTTTCGTCCGGCTCTGCCTTGCGAGGCCGGACGCGCGGTGGCTATTCCTCGGCGATAGTCCGAACGGGCAGCGCGCCGGAGGATGTTCATGAACCTGCGACCAGCGAGAACCCTCGGCCTTGCAGGACTTGCCATGCTGGTCCTCGCCAGCGGCGCGGCGCGCGCGCAGGTCGCCGGCGACCCGGCCGGCATCTGGCTGACGGAGACCGGGGATTCGCGGGTGCGCCTGTCGCGCTGCGGCGCCGGCTACTGCGGCACCCTCGTCAGCACCGCCGGCAAGGGCCTCGACGCGAACAACCCGGACCCGGCCCTGCGCACGCGCAGCGTCGTCGGCGTGCAGATCGTCAACGCAGCGACCGCCACCGGGGACGGCTATTCCGGCACGCTCTACAACCCCAAGGACGGCAAGACCTATTCCGGCTCGCTCAGGATGATCGGCCCGAACGCGATCGAGGTCTCGGGCTGCATCATGAGCGTGTTCTGCAAGCGCCAGACCTGGAGGCGGGTGGGCTGAGGCTTGCTCACCCCGCCAGCGCCGCGGCGATGGCGTCGAGGGCGGCCTGGGCGCCCGCCCCCTCGGGACCTCCGGCCTGGGCCATGTCGCGGCGCCCGCCGCCGCCCTTGCCGCCGAGATGCTCCGCACCGGCCCGCACCAGCGCGACCGCGTCGTAGCGCTCGGTCAGGTCGGGGGTGACGCCGACCACGAGCCCGGCCTTGCCGTCGGCGGCGACGCCGACGATCGCGACGATGCCGGAGCCGAGCTTCTGCTTGCCGGCATCCGCCAAGCTCTTGAGGTCGCGCATCTCGACGCCTTCGATCGCGCGCGCCATCAGCCTGACCCCGCCGACCTCGCGGGTCTCGTCGCTGCCCGCCGGGCCGCCCATCGCGAGCTTCCTGCGCAGGTCCGCGATCTCGCGCTCCATCCGGCGGCGATCCTCGATCAGGCCGGCCAGCCGGTCGGACACCTCCGTCACCGGCGCCTTGAGCTGGCCCGCGAGCGCGCCGAGCATGCGGCTCTCCTCGGCCCGGTGGCGGCGGGCGGCGCGTGCCGTCATCGCCTCGATGCGGCGCACGCCCGCGCCGACCGCGCTCTCGGCGAGGATCGTGATGGTGCCGATGTCGCCGGTCCGCGCGGCGTGCGTCCCGCCGCAGAGCTCGATGGAAAAATTCGGCAGGCGTCCCGCCCCGGTCTCGGCACCGGTCTCGTCCACCGGCCGGCCCATCGCGACGACGCGGACCTCCTCGCCGTACTTCTCGCCGAACAGGGCGCGGGCGCCGGATTCGATCGCCTCGTCCACCGCCATCAGCTTGGTGACGATCGCGCCGTTCTGGAGCAGCACCGCGTTGGCGATGTCCTCGACGCGGGCAAGCTCCGCCGCCTCGATCGGCTTCGGGTGACTGATGTCGAAGCGCAGGCGCTCGGGCGAGACGAGCGAGCCCTTCTGCGCCACGTGCTCGCCGAGCACCTGCCGCAGGGCCTCGTGCAGCAGGTGGGTCGCGGAGTGGTTGGCGCGGATCGCCCTGCGGCGGGCCTGGTCGACGCGCAGCTCGACCGCCTGTCCGACGCTCAAGCTGCCCGCCTCGACCGCGACGTGGTGCACGAACAGGTCGCCGAGCCGCTTCTCCGTGTCGGTGACGCGTACCTTCAGGCCGGACGCCGCGATCGTGCCGGTGTCGCCGACCTGACCGCCGGACTCGGCGTAGAACGGGGTCTGGTTGGCCAGCATCAGGCCGCTCTCGCCGGAATGCAGCGCCTCGACTTCCGCGCCGTCGCGCAGGAGCGCGCTGACGATGCCCTCGGCCTGCTCGGTCTCGTACCCTAAGAACTCCGTGGCGCCGACGCGGTCGCGCACCGAGAACCACACCGTCTCGGTGGCGGCCTCGCCGGAGCCCTGCCACGCCGCGCGCGCCGCCTGCCGCTGGCGCTCCATCGCCGCCCCGAACGCGTCCGTGTCCACGCCGATGCCGCGGGCTTTCAGGGCGTCCTGCGTCAGGTCGAGGGGGAAGCCGTAGGTGTCGTAGAGGGTGAACGCCGTCTCGCCGGAGAGCTTCTGGCCGGCTTGCAGGTCGCCGGTCTCCGCGTCGAGGATCGCAAGGCCGCGCTCCAGCGTCCGGCGGAAGCGGGTCTCCTCAAGGCGCAGCGTCTCGGAGATCAGGGCCTCGGCCCGGACCAGTTCGGGATAGGCCCGCCCCATCTCGCGCACCAGCACCGGCACGAGGCGGAACATCATCGGCTCGCGTGAGCCCAGCAGTTCGGCGTGGCGCATGGCGCGGCGCAGGATGCGGCGCAGCACGTAGCCGCGGCCCTCGTTGCCCGGCAGCACGCCATCGGCAATGAGGAAGCTGCCCGCCCGCAGGTGGTCGGCGATCACCCGGTAGGAGGCCACGTTGCCCGCCTGCGGCGGCTGGCCGACGGCGTGGGAGACGGCGTCGATCAGCGCGCGGAACAGGTCGGTCTCGTAGTTCGAGGTCACGCCCTGGAGGATCGCGGCCATGCGCTCCAGGCCCAGACCGGTGTCGATCGAGGGCCGCGGTAAGTCGAGCCGGCTGCCGGGCTGGACCTGCTCGTACTGCATGAAGACGAGGTTCCAGAACTCCAGGAACCGGTCGCCGTCCTCGTCCGGAGAGCCCGGCGGGCCGCCGGCCAAGCCCGGCCCCTGGTCGATGAAGATCTCCGAGCACGGCCCGCACGGGCCGGTGTCGCCCATCTGCCAGAAGTTGTCCGACGTGCCGATCCGGATGATCTTACCATCGGGAAAGCCCGCGATCTTCTTCCACAGCGAGGCCGCCTCCTCGTCGTCCGCGTAGACGGTGACGAGCAGGCGGTCAGGCTTGAGGCCGAACTCGCGCGTGATCAGGGTCCAGGCCAGCTCGATCGCCCGGGGCTTGAAGTAGTCCCCGAAGGAGAAGTTGCCGAGCATCTCGAAGAAGGTGTGGTGGCGCGCGGTGTAGCCGACGTTGTCGAGGTCGTTGTGCTTGCCCCCGGCCCGGACGCACTTCTGCGCCGTGGTCGCCCTCGCGTAGGGCCGCTTCTCGACGCCGGTGAAGACGTTCTTGAACTGCACCATCCCGGCATTGGTGAACATCAGGGTCGGGTCGTTCTTCGGCACGAGCGAGGACGAGGGCACGACCGCGTGGTCCGCGCCCGCGAAGTAGTCGAGGAAGGCCGACCGGATCTCGTTGACGCCGCTCATCGCAGAACTCTGTGCTGGGCCGGGCTTTTTCGCGCGCGGAGAGGAGCCGCCGGGGCTGCAAGCGCGAAAACGCCCTCATAAGGAGGGACGCGGCGCAAGTCACGGGTGCTTCGCCCCGGGCACGCGGCCGGAGCCGCGGCTCCGCCGCCGATGGGCTCAACCTCGGCCGTGTTGTCGCCACATCTGTCAAGCCAGATCAGGGGGAAGGCGTCGTCGACGGCGCGGGAACGGGATTTCGAGTCGCACATGCAGGGCCGCACCGCCGGATCGTCTCGCAAGGCCGCCACATCCACCCGGGACGCCGCCATGACCGCGAAGGGCCGCTTCGGCGCCGGCGCCGTCTCCGACTGCATCACCGTCTCGGCCCAGATCGGGCGCAGCCACGGCAGCCGTCCGGCGCTCGCCCGCTCCGTCCTCTCGATGTCGCTGTTCGCAGGCGCCCTGAGCGCCCTGCTGATCGGATCGGGCGTCGAGCTCGGCAAGATCGGCCTGGAGCAGGCGGTGTCCTCGGCGCAGGCCGCCACCGAGATCCCGATGCCGCGCCCCCGCATCCAGGCGAGCGTCCTGCCGGTCCCCGCCGCCGAGGCGCCGATGGTGCTGCGCGCCTCGTCCGCCTTCGCTGCGGTCCACGACCTCGACACGGAGCTGGGCTCGAACGCGGTCGACCGGGTCTCCTACGACTTTCTGCTCTCCGAGAGCGCAGGCGGCGACCCCAACGACATCCTCGAGTTCGGCCCGATGAAGATCCGGCGCCACCTCGTCCAGACCATCGTGCGGGCGGCGCAGGCGGTGCAGACCGACCCGGTCCTGCTGATGGCGGTCGCCGACAAGGAATCGAGCTTCATCACCGCCGTGCAGGCCAAGACCTCCTCGGCCACCGGCCTGTACCAGTTCATCGAGCGGACGTGGCTCGGCTGCGTGCGCGACTTCGGCGCCAAGTACGGGCTGGGCAAGGAGGCGGCGCTGGTCGTCGCCGATGCCAACGACCGCCCGTCCGTCGCGGACCCGGCCGAGCGCACCCGCCTCCTCGAACTGCGCCGCGACCCCTATCTCTCCGCGCTGCTGGCCGGCGAGATGCTCAAGCGCGACGCGGCGCGGATCGCCCTGCGGATCGGCCGCGACCTGTCGCTGGGGGAGGTCTACCTCGCCCACTTCCTCGGGCCGGACGACGCTCAATCGTTCCTCGCCAAGGTCGCCGACAAGCCGGGCGCGGCCGCAGCCCAGCTCCTGCCCGGGCCGGCGCGGGCCAACCGCACGATCTTCTTCTCGGCCGCCCGCAGCCGCCGCAAGAAGGCCGCGAGCCTGTCCGTCGCGGAGGTTCACGAGAAGTTCGAGGCGATGATGAGCGCCCGGGGCGCGCGCTACCGCGACGTTCGCGCCGTCTCCGGCGTGACGGCCTATGCCGACGCCGAGGCCGGCGCTCAGTAAGGTGATCCCGGAATCGTATCGCGTCGGCAACTGACGGCACTTTCCCGACTTCTTTCCACGAACGACCCGCATCCGCGGGACGCGGCGCGAAGACTTCGGGGGGCCAGTTCTTGACGAAACCGATCCGCCACCGGCCCATCGATACCCTCACGCCCGAGATCCCGCTGGATCAGATCGGGGAGACCCTGGCGTCGTTCTACGACAGCCTCGTGGCCGAGGGCGTTCCGGAGCACCTCGCGGCGCTGGTTCGGAAGGTCCGCCAGTCTGAGGTCGATGCCGCGGGCCTGTCGGCGCCGCTGGAGGCACGGCCGCGGGTGCAGCGGCTCGCGCTGGTCGTCGAGGACGATCGCGAGATCCGTGCCTTGGCCGAGGCCCTGCTCGAGGAAACCGAACTCGCGGTCGTCGGCTGCGACAGCGCCGAGGCGGCGCTCGCGGTGCTACAGGCCCGCGGCGGCGACGTGGCCCTGGTCTTCGCCGACGTGCGCCTCGCCGGCGCCATGGACGGGGTCCAGCTCGCCCGGGCCGTGGCGACGCTGTGGCCGCGTGCCCGCCTCGTCGTCACCTCCGGCCACTGCGTCGACCGGCCGGACATTCCCACCGAGGCCGTCTTCATCCAGAAACCCTGGCGCGCCCTCGACGTCCTGCTGGAAGCCGAGCGCGCCTCGGGCGAGCCGCCCCCGCCGATCGGCTGACCTTGCCTGCGCATAGCCGGGCGTCCGGATCTCAAGGTCTCGGGGCGCAGAATTTGCACGGACGGCGTACCCGCGGAGTTCCCGTCCTTGCCGATCCTGTCCGTCCGGCACGTCACCGTGTACCGATACCGTCGCCCGGTCGCCTTCGGTGAGCACCGGATCATGTTCCGCCCGCGCGACAGCTACGACCAGCGCCTGATCGAGGCCACGCTGGACATCGACCCGCAGCCTGCCTCGCTGCGATGGATGTTCGACGTGTTCGGCAACTGCGTCGCCGTCGCCCGCTTCGAGGGCCGCAGCGACACCCTGCGCTTCGCCTGCGGCATCACCCTCGACCACACCCCCGAGCACGCCCCGGTCTTCCCGCTCGCCCCGCACGCGACCCATTATCCCTTCGGCTATGGCGCCGAGGACATGCCGGACCTGTCCCGATCGATCGAGCGGGAATGGCCCGATCCGCACCACGCGGTCGATGCCTGGGCGCGGGGCTTCATCCCGGCCGACGGGCGCATCCCGACCCAGGACCTGCTCGCCGACATGACCCGCAGCGTGCGGCGCAACTTCACCTATCTCGCCCGCAGCGAGAAGGGCGTGCAGGACCCGGTGACGACGCTGCGCCTCAAGCGCGGCTCCTGCCGCGACTTCGCGGTGCTGATGATCGAGGGGGTGCGCGCGCTCGGCATGGCCGCCCGCTTCGTCTCCGGCTACCTCTACAACCCCCGCAACGACCGCGACCGGCACGTCGGCGGCGGCTCGACGCACGCCTGGGTCGGCGTCTACCTGCCGGGTGCCGGCTGGATCGAGTTCGACCCGACCAATGGCATCGTCGGCAACCGCGACCTGATCCGCGTCGCCGTCGCGCGCGATCCGCGGCAGGCGGTGCCCCTGCACGGCTCGTACTTCGGCCTCGCGAGCGACGATCTCGGCATGAGCGTCGACGTCGCCGTCACGGAGCAAGCGCAGACACCGTCGATGCAGGACGCCCTGTCGGCGTGATGAACTCCGAAGCGCCGACCCGAACGCCGCGCGTTTCGTTCAAGAGGACTGGCAGGTGGCTGCGATGAAGATCAGGACCGGTTTCGATATCGCCTTCGATTCGGCGCAGCCGACCCCGATGATCCTGATGCTGAGCGTCCACCCGTCGCGGCTGCCCGATCTCCTGACGCCGCAGGCGATCCGCTTCGATCCGCCGATCCCCTGCCGCCAGTACGAGGACGGCTTCGGCAACCTCTGCCACCGCATCGTCACGCCGTCCGGCCTGCTGACGATCTCGGCCGACTTCACGGTTCAGGATTCCGGCCTCCCCGACGCGGTCGCGCCCGATGCCCGGCAGATCCCGGTGCAGGATCTGCCCGACGACGTGCTCGTCTACCTGCTGGGCTCCCGCTACTGCGACACCGACAAGCTCTCGCAGACCGCATGGTCCCTGTTCGGCGCGTCGCCGGAGGGATGGGCGCGGGTGCAGGCGATCGTCGACTACGCGCACGAGCGCATCCGCTTCGACTACCAGCGGGCCGACGCGACGCGCACGGCCCATGACGGCTTCATGCAGCGCGAGGGCGTCTGCCGCGACTTCGCGCACCTCGCCGTCACCTTCTGCCGCTGCATGAACATCCCGGCGCGCTACTGCACGGGCTACCTCGGCGACATCGGCGTGCCGAAGGACCCGGCGCCGATGGACTTCTCGGCGTGGTTCGAAGTCTACCTCGAAGGGCCGGAGGGCGGGGGCTGGTACACCTTCGACGCGCGCCACAACACGCCGCGGATCGGCCGCATCGTGATGGCGCGCGGACGCGATGCCACCGACGTCGCGATCACGACGAACTTCGGCTACGCGCACCTCGCCCGGTTCGACGTTCACACCGACGAGGCCGGTTGATCCTCAAGCTTCGTCCCGGAGCATCCGAGGACCGCGCGGCTGAACGCGCCGACGACGGTGGATCGCCGTTCGACCGCAGGCATCCGGTACGTATTTCCGCACCGACAAAATCTTCCCCGCCCCGTGGAACCTGTCGCCAATGCTCACGCTTGTCATGGCAAAGGTTACTGCACAGGTAGGCTCCATCATGAAGACCTCCGCCACCGCCCTTGCCGCCCTGATCGGGCTCTCGGTTCTTGCCGGCACGCCGGCCATGGCCGCCTCGACCTACGATCCCTTCGGGAGCGACGCCGAGGACGTCTACGGCGATCGGGTCCAGTCCTACGGCTACCAGGGCACGCCGAGCCGCGACTATTACGGGCAGCAGCCCGGAACTTACGCGCCGGGCTACGGGCAGGGCGTCCAGGCCGCGCCGCAGGCCCAGGTGCAGCCGATCCCGCGCGAACTCGTCGCCTTCAACGGCGACTACAAGCCGGGCACGGTGGTGGTCTCGACGGCCGAGCGCCGCCTCTACTTCGTGATGCCGAACGGCGAGGCGCTCCGCTACGGCGTCGGCGTCGGCCGGCCCGGTTTCGCTTGGTCGGGGGTGAAGACCGTCACGGCGAAGAAGGAGTGGCCGTCGTGGACGCCGCCCGCCGCGATGATCGCCCGCCGCCCCGATCTGCCGCGCTACATGGCTGGCGGCGTCGAGAACCCGCTCGGTGCCCGCGCCATGTACATTGGCAACACCGAGTACCGTATCCACGGTTCGAACGAGCCGGACACGATCGGCCAGGCCGTTTCCTCGGGCTGCATCCGGATGACCAACGAGGACGTGACCGACCTCTACGAGCGCGTGAAGGTGGGCGCGAAGGTCGTCGTCCTGAACTGATCTTCGACGTCGCGCGGGCGGGTCTCGGCCCGCGCGTCGGACATGGGGTCAGGAAGCCCTGCCGTCGAGTTCGATGGCAGGGCTTCCTCGTTCGAAGCGCACCGTCGCGAAGGGTGGTGGGACGGCAACCCGCCTACGGCACCACGCGGCCGACCGCGGTCTGCGCCGGGTTGAAGGGCGCGATCGGCATGTCGCAGAAGCAGCGGGCGCCGAGGGGGCGCGGGTCGGGCAGCGGGCAGGAATAGGGCTTCGGCCCCGAGATGCCCTGCTGAACCGCATCGCAGTTCAGGCCGACGGCCCGCTGCGGTCCCGGGCGGCCGCCGCGCTCCCGGTAGACCGGCCGCTCGTCGTAGCCGCGCCCCCCCGGAGCCTCGTCGTAACCCTGTGCCTGGGCGGTCTGCACGGCCAGCAGCGCGCCGAGGGCGGCGAGGCTGAGGCTCAGAGTCTGTGGCATGGCGTCCTGTCCCCGGATCGTGGAGTTCCGCGCGTACGGAGCGCTACAGCCTTGCCCGTCCAAAGCGGGCGAAAACGAGACGGCCCGCCCCCGACAAATCGGGGGCGGGCCGGGTTCAGGGATCTTCGGCGGTCCGCGCCCTGCCGGGCGACGGCCGCGGGTCCGGCGCCTCAGTGCGTCGCCGCGTCGGCGGCGGCCTGAGCGTCGTGCGCCGTCTGCCTCGCGGCGTCGCTGCCCTGCTCCATCGCCTTGCGGGCGTTGTCGGCGCCCTCCTGCATCGCGGTCTTCGCCCGCTCGGCGCTCTGCTGCATCGCGCTCTGCGCAAGGCCGCCGAAATCCTTGGCCTGTGCCTGGATCGCGGCGAACTGGCTGCGCACGAACTCGGCCTGATGCTGCATCGCCTCCTGCAGATCGCGCGAGCGGACGAGTTTCTGCGCCAAGTCGAAGGCGGCGTTGACGTTCTGCTCGGCGTACGAGAACCCACGGGCCGACACGTCCTGCGCGCTGGTGTGGGCGACCTCGGCCGAACCCTTGACGGTGTCGGCCGTGCGGCGGGCGGCGCCGATGAAGCTGTCAAACGCCTTGCGCGCCTGATCGACGCTCTTCTCGGCGAAATCGCGCATCTCGGGCGGAACTTCGTAGGTCGGGGAATTGCTCATGCCTCGTCTCCTCTCATTGTTGCCTGTCCGTACATTATTATGCAGTGCACAATAACATATGTTAACACTTCGGCCACCGCGCGGGGCGGCGTTAGGGTTACCAGAACGTAAACGTGTGATCGGCCGCGGGAAGGTCCAGAGCCCGACCCGGCTCGGCCTACAACGACCGTCCCGGCAATCATACTCTTACAGGACAGGCTCGATGGCGGCAGATGGGGCCGGATCGTTGAACATGGGGGGTGCGATTCGTACAGGGCTCGAAGGCGCGCTTCTCGCTTGGTCGCGCGATCCCGTGCTTGCCGGGCCGCTTGCCGATCCGGTGAGCGCTTACCTCGTCCTGGACGGCGCCGCGACGCGGATCCTGCACGCCTCCGCGGCGGCGGCACCCGTCGTCCCCGCGATCGCGGGGGCGGACGGAACGCTTCATCCCGGTGTCTGCCTGTCGCGCCAGATCCTCGGTGTCGTGGCAGCGCCGCGGCTCGTTCGGCTGCGCCTCGACCCGCGCCGCATCGCGCCGCCGGTCCTGTGCGTCGTCGCGCGCGGCGATCAGGACGGCGACGACGTGCTCCTCCTCCTCGTGACCGAACCGCTGCCCGTCCGGCGGCGTCGCATGCCTTCCGGCGCGTCCGCCACGCCGGTGAGCGGATCAAGCGGTCCCGTGTCCGACCCGGCCCAGCCGGCCGGTCCGTTTGCGCCGACGGTCGGCGACCGCTTCGTCTGGCGCAGCGACGCCGACGATGTCCTCACGGTCCTCTCCGGCCCATCCGCGGCGGAACTCGCCTCCGTCCTCGTCGGGCGGAGTTGGGCGGCGCTCGCCCGGGCCGGGCAGCTCTCCGGCGCGGATGCGTTCCTCGATGCGCTCTCCGAACGGCGGACGTTCCGCGGAGCCTCCGCCGTGCTGAGCCTCGACGCGACGGGCCCGCGTGCCGCCGTCGATCTCTCCGCCGCGCGCCTCGGTCGCCGCGGCGAGGCCTTCGCGGGGTTCGGCGGGTACGGCGTCGTTCGCGCGGTGACGGAGCCGAGCGCCGTTGCCGAAGCGGAGGCCCCGCGGTCCGTCGCCGCCGTGACCGTGCCGCCGTTCGAAGAGCAGGCCGTGTCCGAGGTCGGGGCCGCCGCGCTCGAAGCCGACATCCCCGCGACGCTGCCCGATGCCCGGTTGGCGTCCTGGCCGCCCGCGCTCCCTTCGGTGAGGGGCGTCGGCACCGTTCGCATCGCGGGCGCCGCGCCCGGGCGATCCGAGCCTGACGCGCCCCTTGCGCGACCGGAAGCGTCGGGCGTGATGGACGACCCTGCGCCGGCCTCGATCCCCGCGGAACCCGCGCCCCCCGACGATCCGCCACCGTCGGACGGTGCCACGGCCGCGGCGCGCGAAGGCGTGGACGCGGCCCTGTCGGTCACGGAGCATGCGGCCTTCCGCGAGATCGCCCGTGCGCTGGGCGCCCGGTACGCCGGGGACGACGAGGGCGCGCGGTCCGAGGCCGGTCTCCACTCGGCGCGCTCCGAAGGCGGCGCCGTGATGCCGTTTCCCGTCGCGAAGGCGCCGGAGGCGAGTTCGCCGGGGGACCGATCGGACTCCTCCGGCGCGGAGGCCGCGCTCCTCGAAGCCCTGCCCACCGCGATCCTGGTCCATCGTGGCGACGCCGTCCTCGCAGCCAACCGCCGGTTCCTCGCCCTCACGGGCTACGCCGACCTCGAGACCCTGCGGAGCGCCGGGATCGGGCGACTGTTCCGCGGGCTGTCGCCTGATCGGCACGGCACGGATGCGTGGGCGTTGCAGCGTGAGGGACTTCCCGTGCTGATCGAGACCGCCGACGCCGGAAGCCGGCCGGTCGCCGTCGAGCACGGACCCGTCGTCTGGCATGGGGAACCGGCTGCCTGCCTGATCGTGCGCGCCGTTCCCGCGTCCGACCCGGCCGGCGAGCACGCGGCCGCACACGTGGCGCGGGCGTTCCGCGAGGGTCACGCGGCCGAGGCCCGCGCCACCCTCGATGCCCTCGACGACGGCGTGGTCACCCTCGATGCGGCCGGCCGCGTCGTCGCGATGAACCGCGCCGCCG
This sequence comes from uncultured Methylobacterium sp., assembly GCF_964242245.1. Taxonomy (NCBI): domain Bacteria; kingdom Pseudomonadati; phylum Pseudomonadota; class Alphaproteobacteria; order Hyphomicrobiales; family Methylobacteriaceae; genus Methylobacterium; species uncultured Methylobacterium sp. The sequence continues at coordinate 21,252 of NZ_CAXTBY010000057.1, forward strand.
CAGCCCTGTTCGCGTGCGATCCGCGCGAGGTCGTCGGCACCGGCTTCCCGTCGCTGTTCGAGGCCGCCGACCGGGATGCCGTTCGCGCCAGTGTCGCGGCGATGGCGCCCGAGCCCCGCGTCGTCGCGGTCGGCCCCGGCCTGCCCGTCGACCTCCGGGTCTCCGAACCTGGACCCAACGGCATCCGAGCCGTCGTGCTTCGGGCGCGCGGGCCCGACGTGGCGCCACCGACGCCATCCGGCCTCGATCGGCCGGCCTTCTTCGGCCTCGTAGACCGCGGGATCCGCGCGCCGGTGGACGGCATCCTCGGCCTCGTCGCCGGGATGCTCCCGGAGCCCTTCGGACCGATCGACGAGCGCTATCGGGACGCGCTTTGCGCCATCAAGGCCTCGGGCGAGGCCGTGCTCGGCCTCGTCGCCGACCTGTCCGACCTCGCCACCATCCAGGCCGGCGACCGCGCGCTCACGGTGCGCCCGCTGCCCCTGAACGATCTCGTGTCGAGTTGCGTGGCGCTGCTTCAGCCGGAGGCCGCGCGCGGCCGCGTCGTCCTGCGCACGAGCTTCTCGCCGGACCTCGCCGCCCTCGATGCGGACGAGCCCTCGATGCGGCAGGCCGCCCTCACCGTCATCGCCGATGCCATCCGTGTCGCCGGCGCCGGCGGCCAAGTCATCGTCTCGACGATGCCGGGCGAGCGCGGCGGGGCGGCGCTCAAGGTTCGCGGCACCGGGCCGGGCCCGCGTTCCGAGGAGGGCGAGGGGTTCCTCGAACCACCCGGGACCGGGCCGCGCCGGGGCGGCACCGCACTTGGGCTGCCGCTGAGCAGGGCGCTCGTCGAGGCCAATCACGGGCGCCTGAACATCTCCAGCAAGGACGAGGGCACTCTCGTCGAGATCCTGCTGCCGGGCCCGCAATCCCGACACGCCTGAGCGGCCCGCCGCGCTCCCGGCCGGCGGCCGGATCGCATCGTGCGACCTGCCGGCGTCGAGACATTCGAGCGTCATTGTCAGGCCGCTCCTTAACCCCAGTCGGCTTCAATGTTCATCCGAGGCGGAGGTTCGAGGCACGTCGCTGCTTCGACGCTTCTGCTGGGGCCCGCGCAGGGCTGTCCCCCGGGGCGCCGTCTGGATTGATCCAGTCTCGCCGCGAGAGTCCTTGACAGGCATCGCGCGCGCCGCCTAGCAAGAACTGCATTGTGCTCAATCTAAACAACGATCGGGCGCGCTCTTGCGGCATCGATGCGGCCGCCTTTATGACGATCCTGGACGTTGACAATCTTTGGAAGTCCCGGCTGCGCGGATGACCGCGATACGATCGGGCACCAATCAGGGAAGAAGCCGATGGGCGAGACGATCGTCGAGGTTCAGGACGCGTGGCGCGCAGGCGCCCACGTCGACGACACGCAGTATCTGGAGATGTACCGGGCCTCGATTGTCGATCCGGAGCAGTTCTGGGGCGAGCATGGCCGGCGCATCGACTGGTCGACCCCGTATTCGCAGGTGAAGAACACCAGCTTCGAGCCGGGCAACGTCTCGATCGCGTGGTTTTCCGACGGCAAGACCAACGTCGCCTACAACTGCGTCGACCGGCACCTGGAGACCCGCGGAGACCAGACCGCGATCATCTGGGAAGGAGACAGCCCGGACGAATCCCGGCACATCACCTACCGCGAGCTGCACGCGCAGGTGTGCCGGATGGCGAACGTCCTGCGCGAGCGCGGCGTGTCGAAGGGCGACCGCGTCACGATCTACATGCCGATGATCCCGGAGGCCGCCTACGCGATGCTCGCCTGCGCGCGGTTGGGGGCGGTCCACTCCATCGTCTTCGGCGGGTTCTCGCCGGATTCGCTCGCCTCCCGCATCGAGGGCTGCGCCTCCCGGCTCGTGATCACGGCCGACGAGGGCCTGCGCGGCGGCCGCAGGGTGCCCCTCAAGGCCAACGTCGACGCGGCGATCGCCCGCCTCGGCAAGGGCGCGGTCGATCACGTCGTCGTCGTGCGCCGCACCGGCTCGGACGTCGCGATGGAGGCGGGCCGCGACGTCTACTACCACGAGGCCGCCGAGCAGGTGACCGACGCGTGCCCGGCCGAGGGGATGGAGGCGGAGCACCCGCTCTTCATCCTCTACACCTCGGGCTCCACCGGCCAGCCCAAGGGCGTGGTCCACACCACCGGCGGCTACCTCGTCTACGCGTCCATGACGCACCAATACGTCTTCGATTACCGCGAGGGCGAGGTCTACTGGTGCACCGCCGATGTCGGCTGGGTCACGGGCCACAGCTACATCGTCTACGGGCCGCTCGCCAACGGCGCGACGACGCTGATGTTCGAGGGCATCCCGACCTACCCGTCGAGCTCCCGCTTCTGGGACGTGGTGGACAAGCACAAGGTCAACATCTTCTACACCGCGCCGACCGCGATCCGCTCGCTGATGGGCGGCGGCGAGGGCCCGGTGAAGCGGACCTCGCGCGCCTCGCTCCGCGTCCTCGGCTCGGTCGGCGAGCCGATCAACCCGGAGGCCTGGGACTGGTATTACAAGGTCGTCGGAGACTCGCGCTGCGCCATCGTCGACACGTGGTGGCAGACCGAGACCGGCGGCATCCTGATCACGCCGCTGCCCGGCGCGACGCGGCTGAAGCCCGGCTCCGCGACGCGTCCGTTCTTCGGCGTGCAACCGGCCATGGTCGATGCCGAGGGCAAGGTGCTGGAGGGCGCCTGCGAGGGCAACCTCTGCATCACCGAATCCTGGCCGGGCCAGATGCGCACCGTCTACGGGGACCACGCGCGCTTCGAGCAGACCTACTTCTCGACCTATCCGGGCAAGTACTTCACCGGCGACGGCGCCCGCCGCGACAGTGACGGCTACTACTGGATCACGGGCCGCGTCGACGACGTGATCAACGTCTCGGGCCACCGCATGGGCACGGCGGAGGTCGAATCCTCGCTCGTGGCGCACGCCAAGGTCGCGGAGGCCGCGGTGGTCGGCTATCCTCACAGCCTCAAGGGCCAGGGCATCTACGCCTACGTCACCCTCAACGAGGGCGAGGAGGGCGACGACGCCCTGCGCAAGGAACTCGTCACCTGGGTCCGCAAGGACATCGGCCCGATCGCCTCGCCCGACCTGATCCAGTTCGCGCCGGGCCTGCCCAAGACCCGCTCGGGCAAGATCATGCGCCGCATCCTGCGCAAGATCGCCGAGGACGACTTCG
>NZ_CAXTBY010000058.1:0-24269 GCF_964242245.1 uncultured Methylobacterium sp.
TCTCGCGAAAATGGTCGAGTTCGCGGTGCAGCGGCAGGATCAGCGTCGCGTTGTCAGCGATGCGCAGCGACTTCGGCGAGATCTCGACGCCCTGCGCCCGGATGCGCGCGATTTCGTCGACGAGGTGCCAGGGATCGACGACGACGCCGTTGCCGATCACCGAGAGCTTGCCGCCGCGCACGACGCCGGACGGCAGCAGGGCGAGCTTGTAGGTGACGCCGTCGATGACCAGGGTGTGACCGGCGTTGTGGCCGCCCTGGAAGCGCACGACGGTGTCGGCCTGCTCCGAGAGCCAGTCGACGATCTTGCCCTTGCCCTCATCGCCCCACTGGGCGCCTACGACGACGACGTTCGCCATGCCTGCCTACAGACCCGTAGCCCGTTCATGGGCGCCCGACGGTTCGCCGCGCGGAAAAACCCGTTGCCGTGAGGGTGTTTCCGCGATCCGGGCTGGGAAATCAAGCACAGCGCCCGCGCGGGCCGCGATGGGATGCGGTTCTGCCGGCGTCTCCGCCAGCGCGGTGTCCTACGTGGCGTCCTACTTGGCGTCCGTGTTCGGCTTGATCACCGGCATCGAGCCGGGATTCGGGTCGGGCGGCGTCTTCACGAGACCGGGCGCGTCGTCGTTGGGCGGCTTGATGACGCCGTCGCTCCTGCTCAGCTTGTCGCTGAGGCTGGAATCGGCCGGCGGCGCGTCGGCGCTCGGGCGCACGCGGTCCGGCGGCGTCTCGCTCTGGGGCGGCAGCACCGGGTCGGTGTCGCGACCTTTCAGCGGAACGTCGGGGTTCTGGGCCAGCGCCGCGGTGGCGATGACGCTCACCACGACGGCGGCGAGCCCTGTCAGGACCTTGGACAACGTGGCACCTCCCTTGTGTCGACTTGATCGGGAGGGGAACACCCGGCTTCGGGAAACCGTTCCTGCCGCCGCTCAGGCCGCCCGCGCCATGCCGATGTACAGGTCGCGCAGGCGCCGCGTCAGTGGCCCGGGCCGGCCCTCGCCGATCGTGCGTCCGTCGATGGCGATCACCGGCATCACGAAGGCCGAGGCGCTGGTGTAGAACGCCTCGGCCGCCGCGTGCGCCTCGGCGACGGAGAACAGGCGCTCCTCGACGCGCAAGGACGCCTCGTCCGCAAGCTGCAGCACCGCCGCGCGGGTGATGCCCGGCAGGAGCGCCGTCGAGAGCGGACGGGTGACGAGGCGCCCGTCCCGCGTCGCGATGAAGGCGGTGGACGACGAGCCCTCGGTGACCGCCCCGTCCTCGACCATCCAGGCCTCGGCGACGCCGGCCTCGGCCGCCGCCTGCTTGGCGAGCACCTGGGCCAAGAGCGCCACCGACTTGATGTCGCGCCGCTTCCAGCGCAGGTCCTCGACGGTGACGATCTTGGCCCCGGTCTCGGCGAGCGGGTTGGCGAGCACGGTCTTGGCTTGCGTGAACATCACCACCGTCGGCGGCGTGCCGCGGGCCGGGAAGGCGAAGTCGCGCTCGGCGACGCCGCGGGTCACCTGCATGTAGACGAGCCCCTCGGTGACGCCGTTGCGGGCGACGAGCTCGGTCTGCAAGCCCTCCCATTCGGCGGCCGCGTGCGGGTTGCGGATACCGATCTCGGACAGCGACCGGTCGAGGCGGGCAAGGTGCGCCGCGTTGTCGACGAGGCGTCCGTCGATCACCGCCGAGACCTCGTAGATCCCGTCGGCGAACAGGAAGCCGCGGTCCATCACCGGTACGCGGGCCTGATCGAAGGGCACGAACTCGCCGTTGAGGTAGACGATGCGGGATGACGCCACGGCGGATGCCTCGTGTTCTGGACGGCGGAGAAGGTTGGTCCGAAGCAGGATTCGTGCGGAGGCTCAGGCTTCGTCTCAGGCTTGGCCGAACACCCGCGCAAAGATCGTGTCGACGTGCTTGAAGTGGTAGCCGAGGTCGAAGCACGCCTCGATCTGCTCCGGCGCGAGAACCGCTGTGACGTCCGGGTCCGCCTTGAGAAGCTGCAAAAAATCGCCCTCGCCCCGCCAGACCGGCATCGCGTTGCGCTGGACCAGTCGATACGCGTCCTCGCGCGAGACTCCGCCTTGCGTCAGCGCCAGCAGCACGCGCTGCGAGTGAACGAGGCCGCCGAGCCGGTCGAGGTTCTTCTGCATGTTGGCCGGGTAGATCAGCAGCTTGTCGATCACGCCCGTCATCCGCGCGAGGGCGAAGTCGAGGGTGATGGTCGCGTCCGGGCCGATCATCCGCTCCACCGAGGAGTGCGAGATGTCGCGCTCGTGCCAGAGCGCCACGTTCTCCATCGCCGGCAGCGCGTAGGACCGCACCATCCGCGCCAATCCGGTGATGTTCTCGGTGAGCACCGGGTTGCGCTTGTGCGGCATAGCCGACGAGCCCTTCTGCCCCTCCGAGAAGAACTCCTCCGCCTCCAGCACTTCCGTCCGCTGGAGGTGGCGCACCTCGATCGAGAGCCGCTCCAGCGACGAGGCGATCACCGCGAGCGTGGCGAAGAACATCGCGTGCCGGTCGCGGGGGATCACCTGCGTCGAGACCGGCTCGGGGCTCAGTCCCATTTCTTTCGCGACGTAGGCCTCCACCCGCGGGTCGATGTTGGCGAACGTACCGACCGCGCCGGAGATCGCGCACGTGGCGACTTCCTCGCGGGCGAGGATCAGCCGCGCGCGCGCGCGGAAAAACTCGGCGTGGGCCTGGGCGAGCTTGAGGCCGAAGGTGACGGGCTCGGCGTGGATGCCGTGCGAGCGGCCGATGGTGGGGGTCCACTTGTGCTCGTGCGCCCGGCGCTCGAGCGCTTCGAGCAGCGCGTCGAGGTCCGCGATCAGGATGTCGGCGGCGCGGACCAACTGCACGTTGAGGCAGGTGTCGAGCACGTCCGACGAGGTCATGCCCTGGTGGACGAAGCGGGCCTCCGGCCCGACGATCTCGGAGAGGTGCGTGAGGAACGCGATGACGTCGTGCTTGGTCACCGCCTCGATCGCGTCGATGCGGGCTACGTCGAACACCGCGTCGCGGCCCTTCTCCCAGATCGTGTCCGCAGCCTCTTCGGGCACGACGCCGATCCGGCTGAGCGCGGTCGTGGCGTGCGCCTCGATCTCGAACCAGATCCGGAAGCGGGTCTCGGGCGACCAGATCGCCGTCATCGCGGGGCGGCTGTAGCGGGAGATCATCGGCGTCTCATTTGGGAACCGGCCAATCTGCGAACTGGCCAGGCCGCGCGCCTAGCACGACGGCCATGGCGGCTCAACGCGAGCCGGTGGCGGCCTTCTGCCCGCCGTTGTATTTCGGCTACAGGCCGTCACAACCGAGAAACAATCTGGAACGAATCCAGGTCGACGGAAGCAGGTTTTTCGTAAAGGGCCGTCTCATCTTAGGCATGAGATTACACACGTTCTTAGAATGCATCGAAAACATAGTCTTTCGGCGTTCCGGTACAGCTCTTGTGCCGTCCCGAGTGACGCGCAAAGCCGAACCGTCATGGGCGCCGAGACCGGCGCCGCGCGACGCTCGAAGAAAGATTCGGTTCGGAGTTCGTCGTCATGAAAAAAGGACCCTCGCCGCGCCTGCTCGCGGCGCTGCTCGGCACGTCGTTCCTGACGCAGGCGGCCGACGCGCAGACCCTGCGCGATGCGCCGGCGCCGGCGCGCGGCGAGGCGGCGGTGATGCTGGACCAGCTCAGCGTCGAGGGCCTGAACGGCGACACCGTCGGCTACCTGACCAAGCGCACCCGCAGCGCGACGAAGACCGACACGGCGCTGATCGACACGCCGCAATCGATCACCATCGTGACGCGCGAGCAGGTCCTCGACCAGAACTTCCAGAACCTCACCGAGCAGTTGCGCTACGTCCCCGGTCTCATCCCGGCGCAGGGCGAGAACAACCGCGACCAGCTCATCATCCGCGGCCAGAGCACCAGCGCGGACTTCTACGTCAACGGCGTCCGCGACGACGTGCAGTACTACCGCGACCTGTACAATATCCAGCGGATCGAGGTCCTGAAGGGCCCCGATTCCCTGATCTTCGGGCGCGGCGGCGGCGGCGGCGTGGTCAACCGCGTGCTCAAGGAGGCCGATGGGTATCGCGTCCGCGAGATCGTGGCGGGCGGCGGCCAGTTCGGCGACAAGCGCGTCGCGGTCGATGTCGGCGACCGGATCAGCGACAGCGTGTTCTTCCGCCTCAACGGCGTTGCCGAGGATTCGGGCACCTACCGCCAGTTCGGCGACCTGACGCGCTACGGCGTCAACCCGACGATGACCTTCCTGATCGACCCGCAGACGACGCTCAAGCTCTCCTACGAGTACTTCCACGACGACCGCTTCCCCGACCGCGGCATCCCCTCGCAGTTCGGCCGGCCCTACCGCTACCGGGACAACATCCGCACCTTCTTCGGCAACCCGGACGTCAACTTCACCAAGGTCGATGCCAACATCGCCACAGCGACCTTGGAGCATCGCTTCGAGTCCGGCGTCGAGCTGCGCAGCCAGTTGCGCTTTGCCGACTACGAGCGGTACTACATCAACACGCTGCCCGGCGGCGCCGTCAACAACGCCGGCACGGCGGTGTCGATCACCGGCTACCGCAACGAGACTGACCGGCGCAACTACTTCAGCCAGAACGACTTCACCTACAAGTTTCTCACCGGGGACATCAAGCACACTCTGCTGGCCGGGTTCGAGCTCGGCTACCAGGAGGGCGTGGTCTTCCGCCAGTCGGCCTTCTTCAACAACCTCGTCACCAGCGTCACGGTCAACCCGCTCGCGCCAATCACCCGGACGCCGATCACCTTCCGCAACAACGGCGGCTCGGACGCCAACGCGCGCTACGACCTCGGCCTCGCCGCGGTCTACGCGCAGGACCAGATCGACGTCACCGACTGGCTGCAGGTCGTCGGCGGCCTGCGCTACGACCACTTCGACTTCGCCTCCACCGACCAGCGCACGCGGGTGACCAACGCCCGCATCGATGACCCGATCTCGCCGCGGGCCGGCCTCGTGCTGAAGCCGCTGGCGAACCTCGCCGTCTACGGCAGCTACAGCGTGTCCTACCTGCCCTCCTCCGGCGACCAGATCGGCAACTTCACCCAAGGGCTCGTCATCGCCCAGCCCGAGAAGTTCGAGAACACCGAGGTCGGCGTGAAGGTTGACGTTTCGCCGAGCTTCCAGCTCACCGGCGCGATCTACAACCTCGACCGCTTCAACCAGCGGCTCGCCGACCCGAACAACCCCGGCTTCTTCATCCTGTCGGGCAGGACCAGCACGCAGGGGCTGGAGATCGGCGCCAACGGGTACGTCACCGACTGGTGGCAGATCGCGGGCGGCTACGCGCTCACCGATGCGCGGATCGCCAGCGCCACGTCGCCGACCATCGTCTCCGGCAACACCGTCGGCCTCGTGCCGATCAACGCCTTCACCCTTTGGAACAAGTTCGCGGTGACGCGGGACTTCTCGGTTGGCATCGGCGTGCTGAACTACACGCACACCTTCGCGTCCTCCGACGACACGGTGCGGCTGCCCGGCTACACCCGCTTCGACCTGGGGCTGTTCTACCAAGTGAACGAGTTCGTCCGCGCCCAGGTGAACATCGAGAACCTGTTCGACCGGCGCTACATCGCGACCGCCGACAACAACAACAACATCTCCCCGGGCGCGCCCCGCACGATCCGCGCGCAGATCATCGCGCGGTTCTGAGCGACAAGGGGGGGCGGGCCTACTCCGCCCGCACCCACCCCTGCATCATCAGCCGCTCCTGGGGCAGGAAGCGGGCCTTGTAGTCCATCTTGCGCGAGCCCTCGACCCAGTATCCGAGGTAGAGGTAGGGCAGCCCGAGCGCCTGGGCGCGGCGGATGTGGTCGAGGATCATGAAGGTGCCCAAGCTGCGGTGCGCCTCGTCGGGGTCGTAGAACGAGTAGACCATCGACAGTCCGTCGGAGAGCACGTCGGTGAGGCAGAGCGCGACCAAGCCGCCGGTGCCGCGGCCGTGGATCGCCGTGTCGGGGCCGCGGCGGCGATAGGCGACGAGGTGGGTGTCGACGTGGCTGTCCTCGATCATCATCGCGTAGTCGAGGACCGTCATGTCGACCATGCCGCCGTCGCCGTGGCGGGCGTCGAGGTAGCGGCGGAACAGGGCGTACTGCTCGGAGGCCGGATGGTTGGGCTCCGGCGTGCCGACGAGGTCGGCGTTGCGGGTGAGGATGCGCCGCTGGCTGCCGCTGGCGGCGAAGTCGGCCACCACCACGCGGACGGAGATGCAGGCGCGGCAGGTCTCGCAGGCCGGCCGGTAGGCGATGGTCTGCGAGCGGCGGAAGCCCCCCTGCGTCAGGATCTCGTTGAGGTCGCGGGCGCGGCGACCGACGAGGTGCGTGAACACCTTCCGCTCCTCCTGGCCCGGCAGGTAGGGGCAGGAGGACGGCGCCGTCAGGTAGAATTGCGGTGTATCGCGCGGGTGGCTCGTCACGCTTCAGGCTGCCTTCGGGCCACCGGTATCCACCGTGCCGCCGCGGACAGTGTAATGCCGCCGCGGCCCCGCTCAATGGGCCACGGCCGCTCCGCGGACGACAATTTCGGGTTCCTCCGCACTTTCGATGCTGCGGGGGCGCCGAGACGGGGATCTCCTGGCCGGCGATCTCGGCCGGCGCTCTCGGCTCAGGCGGCCTGCCGGACGGGCTGGCAGGTCGAACGTGGCTCGGCCGTCCGGAACGGGCGGCAGCGCCGGGGTCGCGATCAGCATCGCCCTGCCCTCGGCCACGGCGCGGCGCAGCGCCCAGGTCAGCCCTCAGTACCGAACGTGCGGATGAACCGGGAAAGGCCGCACGTCTCGGCCCGTCTCACGCCTTGACCCGACCGTGAGGGGCTCTGGTGAAATCGACCGATCCTACGGATAGCCGTAGCGGCTCTTGGCGGCGGCCAGCAGGCTGAGCGCCTCGCCGTCGCGGCCGGCCGCGCAGGCGGCGGAGGCGCGGGCGAGGTCCGCGCTGAAGCGGTCGCCGACCGGCTTGTTGAGGTTGCCGGTCGCCACGTCGCTGTCGACCACCGCCTGCGTCCGGCCGATCGCCGGGCCGCAGCCCGCGCCCTGCGGCAGGACGAGGGGTGCGGGCGCCAGCGCCGCGACCGACGGCGCGGCGGCCTTCTGCTGGCAACCCGCGAGCAGGGTCGCGGCAAGGAGGGTGGCGAGACGGATCGTCGGCACGATGGCTTTCCCTGACACGGCGCAGCTTGGCGCCGGCAGGATTTTTGAGCCCCGGACGCCGGAGGGTCAATCGCCGCCGGCGCGCGCCTACTTCGCCTTGTCGGCGATGGCCTTCAGGCCGGATTCGTAGATGCCGCTGATCGCGTCCTGCGCGACCGTGTCAGGAGCGCCCTTCGCGCTGAAGCTGCCGGTCCAGCTCACCTTCGAGCCGGAGCCCTCGGGCGCGACCGAGATCGTCGACTTGTAATCGGCGACGGGCAGCGGCCCCTGCAGGATCGTGTAGGTGTAGCGCATCACCTTGTCGTCGCGGGACACCTGCTCCTCAACGAGCGTGCCGCCGCCCTTGAGCGAGAGGGTGCGGACCTTCATGCCGTCCTTCTCGGAGGGCGCACACGTCTCGACCGCCGGGTGCCAGTCGCCGATCCCGCAGAAATCGCCGATGGTCTGCCAGACCTTGGCCGGCGCGGCGGCGATGTCGATCGACTTCTGCACGTCGATGGCGTGACCCGGCACCGTGCCGACGACGAGCAGGAGGGCAGGCAGGGCGAGGGTCCGGACCATGGCGTTACGTCTCCGACGGATTGCTGCGCACGTCGGAGGCCGCTCCGGCGCCGGCCCTCTCGGGGGCAGGCACGAGCTAGGCCTCGCGCACAGCCGTGGCAATGGCGAGCCTCATGATGCGGACGCGTGGTCGCAGCGGCGATCGAACACTAACGGGTCGGACGGCATCGGGGTGGTGGGGACGAAGCGCCTCCCTCTCTCGAACAGGAGCTACGGCATCCGCGCGTCTCGCCGCGGGATCGTAGGAGGCACGGGTCCCATCTCTCGAGCGGGCTCGCGGATTCACAGATCTTGCGAGGACGGTTCTGCGTGGATCGCGCGCGGCACCGCCTAGCCCTCTCTCCCAGGGGGAGAGGGCTGGGGTGAGGGGCGTGCCCTATCCGGATCGTTCTCATCCCTCACCCTGTCCCTCTCCCGAACGGGAGAGGGGACCCGCGCTCCTTCCAGATCGCGCGGAGCGATGTGTGCATCCGCAAGCCCGCACGGGAGAGAGGGCCGGACGGCGCCGCTCGCGAACGTCTTTCAAGCTCCGTCACGCGATCCGTGCATCCGCCAAGCGAACGGGAGAAATCACGGCGTGCGGTCCGGAATTTCTTCGATGCCGCGTCCGATGGCGCCTGCCCGATCCGCACCCTGCTCACACCACGCGGTCGGTGATGGCCTGCGCGTAGGGCACCGACGCCCGGAACGACGGGCGTCGCTCGAGGCGGTCGCTGAGGGCGGCGAGGTTCGGGTGGCGTGTCCGCCAAGGCAGCTCCGAAAACCGGACCGCGAGGTAGCCGACCACGGTGCCGGCCGCGATGTCGCCGAGGCCGAAACGGTCACCCACGGCGAAGTCGCGCTCGCCGACGAGGCGGGCGATCTCGGCCAAGCCGCCGTCGATCTTGCGGCGCTGGCGCGCGAGCCACGCCGCGCTCGGGTCCCCACGCTGGCGCTCGAAGAAGGTCAGCACCATCGCGTCGCAGACGCCGTCGCACAGAACCTCCAGCTTGCGCGCGGCGAGGATGCCGTCGACGTCATCGGGCAGCAGGGGCATCTCCGGATGCTTCAGGTCGAGCCATTGCAGGATGTAGCTTGATTCGTAGACGCTGCCGCCGTCCGGCAGCAGCAGCACGGGCAGCTTCTCCAGAGGGTTGTGCCGCGGCAGCGTGGTGGTGGAATCCCACGGCACCTCCGTCAGCAGCTCGAACGGCAAGCCCTTCTCGGAAAGCGCGATGCGGACCTTGCGGGCGTAGGGGCTCGGGGTGGCGCTGATGAGCCGATACATGCTTTGGGGTTCCACACGTTTGACGGGGGCGCTCGCCGCGCCCTTCGCGACTGCGGCGGTACCATCCCAAAACATCTACTCGGCGGCCTGCGGGCTCAGCGTCCCGGCCTGCCGGTCGAAGCGCTCCCGGTCGGACGAGCCTTGCGCGCTCCGGTCGAGGTGCGAGACCGCCCAGCAGGTGGCGAACGCCAGCGGCAGGGTGACCAGCGTCGGCGGATCGATGGGGAACAGCGGCGCGGCGTAGCCCAGCACCTTCACCCAGACCGCAGGCCCGAGCACGGTGAGGCCGAGCGCGCTCGCCAGCCCGACGACGCCGCCCGCCACCGCGCCGGTCGTGGTCAGCCCGCGCCAGTAGAGCGCGAGCAGCAGGATCGGGAAGGTCGAGGAGCAGGCAATGGCAAACGCCAAGCTCACCATGTAGGCGACGTTCTGCCCCTTGAAGGCGATGCCGAGCCCGATCGCCACGAGGCCGAGCACCAGGGTGGCGATGCGCGAGATCCGCACCTCGCTGCCCTCGCTCGCCTGCCCGCGCCGGATCACGCTGGCGTAGAGATCGTGGCTGACGGCCGAGGCGCCGGCGAGCGTCAGCCCGGCCACCACCGCGAGAATGGTGGCGAACGCCACCGCCGAGATGAAGCCCATCAGCGCGTCGCCGCCCACCGCGTGGCTGAGATGAATCGCGGCCATGTTGCCGCCGCCGCGAAGGGCGCCGGCCGCATCGACGTAGGCCGGGTTGCCGGCCGTCAGCGCCAGCGCCCCGAAGCCGAGGATGAAGGTGAGCGCGAAGAAATAGTTCATGAAGGTCGCGGCCCAGAACACCGAGACGCGGGCGGCGCGGGCATTCGGCACCGTGAAGAACCGCATCAGGATGTGCGGCAGGCCGGCGGTGCCGAGCATCAGCGCGAGGCCGAGCGACAGCGCCGAGAGCGGGTCCTTGGCGGGGAACTGAGGCGCGAGGATCGCCGCGCCCTTCGGGTGGACGGACGCGGCCTTCGCCAGCAGCGCCCCGAAGTCGAACCGGAAGGCCACCATCACGAGGAGCGCGATCAGGGTGCCGCCGACGAGCAGCAGCCCGGCCTTGACGATCTGCACCCAGGTGGTGGCCACCATGCCGCCGAACATCACGTAGCAGATCATCAGCACGCCGACGACGAACTCGGCGTAGAGGTAGTCAAGCCCGAACAGGAGCTGGATGAGCTGCCCCGCGCCGACCATCTGCGCGATGAGGTAGAACGCGACCACCACCAGCGAGGCGCAGGCGGAGAAGATCCGGATCGGGCGCTCGGAGAGGCGGGTGCAGACCACGTCGGTGAAGGTGTAGCGCCCGAGCCGGCGCAGGCGCTCGGCGAGCAGAAACACCACGATCGGCATGCCGGTGGTGTAGCCGACCGCGTAGATCAGCCCGTCGAACCCGCTCGCGAAGACGAGGCCGGTGATGCCGAGGAAGGCGCCCGCCGACATGAAGTCGCCGGCGATCGCCAGCCCGTTCTGGAAACCGGTGATGCGCCCGCCCGCGGCGTAGAAGTCGTCGGCCGACTTGGTGCGCTTGGCCGCCCACCACGTGATCCACAGCGTCAGCGCCACGAAGGCGACGAACAGCCCGATCGCCGTGAGGTTGAGGGTGGAGGCCGGCTCGCCCGCGGCGAGCGCCGGGCCGGCGGCGAGGCTTAGGGCGAGGGCGACGAGCGCCGGACGGTGCGGCATCGCCTCAGGCCCCCTTGCCGCGGGTCTCGGCGCGGTTGGCGGCGAGCACGTAGAGGCCGGTGAGCCCGACGCCGAGGCCGATCACGCCGAGGCCGTAGGCGAACGCCCAGGTCACCGTGCCGCCGGCGTGGACCGGCTGCGCCAGCAGCGCCGGCGCGAACGCACCGAGCCCGATGAAGCCGAAATAGGCGAGGACGAGGATCGCGGTCAGCCCCGCACCGAGCCTGACGGATTCCAGGGGGGCGCCCTGCGGCGGCTTCGGGATCGGTGTTGCCACGCCAAGGCTCCGGCTCGATGATGGCTTGCGGATCGCCCGACGAAAAAAGCATTTTGCGTACCATTGCTCGGCGGTCCAGAACCTCGTTCCGCCTGTGCGACTGCGCGTCGCCGGGTGACGTGCCCGCCGTCCGGGCTCACACAGGATTCCCGCATGACCCTGCCCCCCGCCCTCGCCGCGCGCATCGCGGCTTCCGTCGCCGAGGGTTTTGCCGACCAGGTCGCCCACACCCAGGCGCTGGTGCGTTTCGGCTCGACCCGGGGGGCCGAGCACGCGATCCAAGACTTCGTGTTCCGCAGTTTTCGCGCCCGCGGCTACGCGATGGAGCGCTTCGCGATGGATCACGCGCAGATCGCCGCCCATCCCGGCGGCTCGAAGATCGCGGACGGCCATTCCGAGGCGCCGATCGTGGTGGGCATCCACCGGCCGCGGGCCGAGACCGGGCGCTCGCTGATCCTCCAGGCCCACGTCGACGTGGTGCCGGCGGGCCCCCTCGACCTGTGGACGCACCCGCCCTTCGATCCGGTGATCGCGGGCGACTGGCTCTACGGGCGGGGCGCGGCCGACATGAAGGCGGGGCACGCGGCCAACCTTTTCGCGATGGATGCGCTAAGGCGGATTGGCCTCCAGCCGGCGGCGACCGTGACGATCCAGTCGGTGGTCGAGGAGGAGTCCACCGGCAACGGCGCGCTGATGACCCACCTGCGCGGCTACCGGGCCGACGCGGTGCTGATCCCCGAGCCCGAGGACGAGAAGCTGGTGCGCGCCAACACCGGCGTGCTGTGGTTCACCGTCGAGGTGCGCGGGACACCGGTGCATGTCCGCGAGATGGGGGCCGGTGCGAATGCCATCGACGCGACCTACCGGGTGATCGGAGCGCTGCGTGACCTCGAAGCGCGCTGGAACGCGGACAAGGCCGGGCGCCCGCACTTCGAGGGCGAGGCGCACCCGATCAACCTCAACGTCGGCCGGATCGAGGGCGGCGACTGGGCCTCGTCGGTGCCGGCGTGGTGCCGGATCGGCTGCCGCATCGCGCTCTATCCGGGGATCAGCGCGGCCGAGGCCGCCGCCGAGATCGAGGCGGCGGTCGCCGCCTTCGCGCGCAACGACCCGTTCCTCTCCAACACCCCGCCGCGGGTCGCCTTCGACGGCTTCTTCGCGGAGGGCTACGTGTTGGAGGCGGGTTCGGAGGCGGAGGCCGTGCTCGGACGGGCGCACGCCCGGGCAACCGGCTTGGAGCTCCGGAGCTTCATGACCGCGGGCTACCTCGATACGCGGGTGCACGCCCTCTACGACCGGGTGCCGGCGCTCTGCTACGGCCCGATTAGCCACAACATCCACGGCTTCGACGAACGGGTGAGCCTGAGTTCGATCGAGCGCATCACCACGGCGATGGCCCTGTTCATCGCCGAGTGGTGCGGGACGGAGGCCGTGTCGGAGGGGTGAGGTCGCGCATCGGTTTATCTTCCGACAAGCAGTCGCGAGGCGCGATCTCCCTCCCCCCTCTGCGGGCTTGCGGCTTCACACATCCCGGCGCTTGACGCGTCGTCGGCTGCGCATCCCCTCACCCCGCAAGCGGGGAGAGGGCCGCGACGACCCCGTCGTCGTCGTGGGCCAAGGCGGCAGCCGAGGCTGAGGGGGCGACACCGGATGCGCCTCGTCCGGGACCGCCCCCTCACCGTCGCTTCGGCTTCGCCTCTCGCTTCCCGGCCGCACGACGGGGTGCAGCCGGTCCTCTCCCCGCAGGCGGGGCGAGGGGATTCGCGCTTCATCCGATCGCGTCGAGAGATGGGTGCATCTTGCCAGCCTCTGCGGGGGAGGGAGAGGCGGGTCGATCGGACTCGCGGGCGTCACGCCGCCCGGTCGATCGCGTCGCCTAAAATTCCGGCGATCTCGCCGATCTGGCCGCGCTCCAGGATCAGCGGCGGCGAGAGGGCGATGATGTCGCCGGTGATCCGCACCAGCAGGCCGCGCGCGAAGCAGTCGACGAACACGTCGTAGGCGCGCTTGCCGGCGGCATCCGGGCGCGGCTCCAGCTCGATCCCGGCGATGAGCCCGATCGTGCGGATGTCGGCGACGCGGGCGCGGCCGCGGAGATCGTGCATGGCGGAGGCCCAGTCCTCGGCCAGATCCGCGGCGCGGGTGAGCAGGCCCTCGTCGCGGTAGATGTCGAGGGTGGCGAGCCCCGCCGCGCAGCCGACCGGGTGACCGGAATAGGTGTAGCCGTGGAACAGCTCGATCCCGTCCGGGCCGTTCATCAGGGCATCGTGGACGTGGCGGGCGGAAAACACCGCGCCCATCGGGATCGTGCCGTTGGTGAGCCCCTTGGCGGTGCAGACGAGGTCGGGCACGACGCCGAAGAAGTCGGTGGCGAAGGGGGCGCCCAGCCGCCCGAACCCGCTGATGACCTCGTCGAAGATCAGCAGGATGCCGTGCGCGTCGCAGATCGCGCGGAGCCGCTCGAGGTAGCCCTTCGGCGGCACCAGCACCCCGGTGGAGCCGGCCACCGGCTCGACGATGCAGGCGGCGATGGTCTCGGCGCCGTGCAGCGCCACGAGGCGATCGAGGTCGTCGGCGAGTTCCATCCCGTGCTCGGGCTGGCCCTTGACGAAGGCGTTGCGGGCCGGATCGTGGGTGTGGCGCAGGTGATCGGTGCCGGGCAGCGTCGGAAACACCCGGCGGTTCGAGACGATGCCGCCCACCGAGATGCCGCCGAAGCCGACGCCGTGGTAGCCGCGCTCGCGCCCGATCAGCCGCGTGCGGGTGCCCTGGCCGATCGCCCGCTGGTAGGCCAGGGCGATCTTGAGGGCGGTGTCGACCGACTCGGAGCCCGAGCCGGTGAAGAACACCCGGTCGAGCTTGGCGCCTGCCGGGCCCGGTGCAACCTCGGCGAGCCGTTCCGCGAATTCGAAGGCGATGGGGTGGCCCATCTGGAAGGTCGGGGCGAAGTCGAGGTTGGCGAGTTGGCGCTCGACCGCTGCGGCGATCCCGCGGCGGCCGTGGCCGGCGTTGCAGCACCACAGCCCCGCCGTCCCGTCGATCACCTGCCGCCCGTCGTCGGTGGTGTAGTGCATGCCGCTCGCCGCCACGAACATCCGCGGTGCCGCCTTGAACTGGCGGTTGGCGGTGAACGGCATCCAGAAGGCGTCCATCGCCTGTGCGTTCTTGCGGGCGTGCAGATCGGACATGCGGGACTCCTCGGCGGGTTTGCGGTGTGTGAGCACAGGGGAGACCCTTTCGCCGTTCGCAACAAGCCGTTTTCTGGCAAAGTCCAAGCCATTGAGAAATCACGGTGCCCGTGCGAACCGTTGCGAGATCCGCAACACCTGCAACGGAGTCTGCCCGCATGAGCGTCGATGTCGGAGAGCGCCTGCGGTTCGTGCGCACCCGGCACGGGTTGTCGCAGCGGGTGCTGGCCAAGCGCACGGGGGTGACGAACTCGACGATCTCGCTCATCGAGGCCAACCGGGTGAACCCGTCCGTCGGCGCCCTGAAGCGCATCCTCGACGGCATCCCGATCGGTCTGGCCGAGTTCTTCGCCCTCGCGCCGGAGCCGGAGCGCAAGGCGTTCTACGCGGCGGACGAACTCGTCGAGATCGGCAAGGGCCCGATCTCGTACCGGCAGGTCGGGCAGACCCTGTTCGGGCGCAGCCTGCAACTCCTGAGGGAGCGCTACGAGCCCGGCGCCGATACCGGCCGCGTCGCCCTGAGCCACGACGGCGAGGAGGGCGGCATCGTGCTCAGCGGGCGCCTGGAGGTGAGCGTGGACGATGCGCGCCGCATCCTCGGTCCCGGCGACGCCTACCTGTTCGAGAGCCGCCGCCCGCACCGCTTCCGCTGCGTCGGCCCGAGCCCCTGCGAGGTCGTCAGCGCCTGCACGCCGCCGACGTTCTGACACCGGCGCCGGCCCGGCTTCAGCCCGCCGCCCACGGATCGACGAGGACGATTCACACCGCGAGGTCGGGGGGCTGTCGGCTCGGCCCGCGCGGGATATCCGGCAGGTCGACGCCGAAGGCGGCGAACCGCGCGTGGATCGCTCGGCCGAGGTCGCGCGGTCGCGGGTCCTCGGTCGAGAGGGCCGAGCGCAGGATGTCGCGCGCCGCATCCTCCATCGACCGGCCGTGCAGGGCGGCGCGGATGCGAAGGCGCGCCTCGATCATCGTCGATGTCGCGAGTCGTCATCACGGCCATGGGGCGAACTCGTCAGTCGATGACTGCATGGTCGGATTCGACGAGAAATTCTGCAGATCTGACGGGGCGTTGTCCCCGAACGGCTTGGCCGTCATCGTATGAGGTTCCGCTGCGCCGCACGGACATCCACGTTCGGAGCCGGGCTCATCCGAAGCCGTAGAGCACGCGCGGGTTGTCGACGAAGAGCCTTCGGCGCCGCGCCTCGTCCGGCACCCAGTCCGCCATCAGGTCGAGGAGCGTGGCGAGCTTCGGCGGGCCGTCCCAGGCCGCGACGTGGGGCCAGTCCGAGCCCCAGAGGCAGCGCTCGGGCGCGGCGTCGTTCAGCGCGCGGGCGAAGGGGATGGTGTCGGCGTAAGGGGCGCCTGCGACCGAATTCCGGAAGGCGCCCGAGAGCTTCACCCAGGCACCGTCGCGGACGAGGCTGACGAGGGTGGAAAAGCCCGGATCGGCGAGCCCGGCCGAGGCCGGCATGTGGCCCATGTGGTCGACGACGAAGGGCACCGGCAGCCGCGACAGGCGGGAGGCCAGCGGCGGCAGGCTGCGCGCGTCGAGGAGGAACTGGAGGTGCCAGCCCATGTCGCGGGCGAGATCGCCGTAGGCTTCGACGGACTCGAAATCGACGCCGCCGCCGAACAGCACGTTGAGCCGCAGGCCGACGACGCCGGCACCCTTCATCGCGACGAGTTCGCGTTCGGGCAGGCCCAGCGGGATCACGGCGATGCCGCGCAGGCGCTCGCGATAGGCGGACAGCGTCTCCAGCATCAACCGGTTGTCGGTGCCGTGGACGCTGACCTGCACCAGCACGCCGTGCGCCATGCCGGTCGCATCCAGCATCGCGAGGTAGCGCTCGGCGGCCGCTTCCGGCGGGGTGTAGCTGCGGTTCTCCACCAGCGGATAGGCCGGCGGCAACCCGATGACGTGGGCGTGGGTGTCGACGGCGCCTGCCGGCACGGCGTAGCGCGTCGGGCCGGAGATCTGCGGGTCGGGGGCGGGGCAGTCGCGGATCGTGAGCCTGCCGTCGGTCGTCATGGGCTTCGTCTCTCCCGGCCGGTCACCGACCGCGCACCATCCCTCTCCCGCCTGCGGGACAGGGATGGTGCGCGAGCTAAGTCGGGTGAGGGGAGCGACGAGTCCGGATACGGCGCTAACCCTCGCTCACGCGAGGGCCACCCCCCCGCAGAGGGGGGAGGGCTGCGCACCGACTTGGATTCTTCGGTGACGCGGGACACCTCAAATCCTACCCGTCGGCGTGGAGCACCTTGCCCCGCGTCTCGGGGAGCGCGAAGGCGGCCACGAAGAACATCCCGTAGGCGCCGGCGGCGAAGATCGCGATGGCCGAGGCGAGGCCGACGCTGTTGGCCAGGTAGCCGACGAGCGCGGGGAACAGCGCGCCCAGCCCCCGGCCGAAATTGTAGCAGAAGCCCTGGCCCGAGCCGCGCAGCCGCGTCGGGTAGAGTTCGGTCAGGAACGCACCCATCCCCGAGAAGTAGCCGGAGGCGAAGAAGCCGAGCGGGAAGCCCAGCACCCACAGCACCGCGTTCGACAACGGGATCTGGGTGTAGGCGAGGATCACCGCGATGGCGCCGAGCGAGAAGATCAGGAACAGCGGGCGCCGGCCGAGCCGGTCGGCGAGCCACGCCCCGACGAGGTAGCCGGCGAACGACCCGACGATCAGCGCCGCGAGGTAGCCGGTCGAGGAGACGATCGACAGGCCGCGCTCGGTGGTGAGGAAGCGCGGGAGCCACGTGGTGATTGCGTAGTAGCCGCCCTGGCAGCCTGCTGCGGCCAGCGACGCCAGGATCGTGGTGCGCAGGAGCGGGCCGGAGAAGATCTCCCAGAGCCTCGGCTGCTCGCCGGCGGCCCTCGCCCTGGCGCGGGTCTCGGCGGCGACCTGCGGCTCCTCGACGTAGCGGCGCAGGTAGAACACCAAGAGGGCGGGGGCTGCGCCGATCACGAACATCCAGCGCCACGCGCTCTCGGGCGGGAGCGCCGAGAACAGCACCGCCTGAGCCAGCACCGCCATGCCCCAGCCCACCGCCCAGCCGGACTGCACCGAGCCGACGGCGCGCCCGCGATACTGCGCCCGGATGGTCTCGCCCATCAGCACGGCGCCGGCCGCCCACTCGCCGCCGAAGCCGAGGCCCAAGAGCGCGCGGGCGACGAGCAACTGCTCGAAGTTCTGCACGAAGGCGCAGACCAGCGAGAACACCGAGAACCAGAGGATCGTGATCTGGAGCGTCAGCACCCGGCCGATGCGGTCGGCCACGAACCCGGCAAGCCACCCGCCGAGGGCGGAGGCGAGCAGCGTCACGGTGGCGGCGAGCCCCGCGGTGCCCGAATCAACCCGCCACAGGTTGATGATCGTGCCGATCACCAGCGGGTAGATCATGAAGTCCATGCCGTCGAGCGCCCAGCCGCCGGCGCAGGCCCAGAACGTGCGCCGCTCGGTGACGGTCATGCTCCGATAGAACGCGCCGAGGCTCGCGTCCTCGATCGGCACCACGTCGACGGACTCAGCGACCTCGGGCCCTGCTGCCGAACTCATGAGCATTCTCCCTCGGATTTTTCGCGACCATGGCGCGGGTCGGCCCACCGGTACAAGGCGCGACGCGGCGGAAACCGAACACAGCTCGCGGCTTCTTCACTCCGTGGACGGCTTCGATGCTGCGCTTCGCCGCCTTCGCCGGGCCGCGGCGGGGCCGCGTGATGGCATGAGGGAAGATCAGCGGTACGGCCTTCTCCGAACATCGTCCGGACGAGGCGCGGGTCCCCTCTCCCGCCCGGGAGAGGAGGCAGGATCGCGCGGCACCCGGGATGATCACCGCCTCGTCACGCGTCGTGCAGCGGGTCGTTCTCCAGCAGGATCGGCGCGCCGTGCGGCGTCGCCCGAGCCGCGCGAAGGTAGGCGTCGCGGCGGGCGGTAAGCGCCGCGGCGTCGGTCACCCCGCGGGCCGCCAGGAGCGCCTCCAGGGCGCCGAGCCAGCTCGCGTAATCGGCGGCCGCCTCGGGGCCGCCGGCCGGACGGATCGTCGCCCCCAGCGTCTCGGCCCACTCGCCCCAGGTGAACAGGCCGGATTCCCGCAGCGCCACCACGAGGGCGAAGACCTGCGCCTCCCAGGGCGCGGCGAAGGGACCGGCCTCGGGCAGGCTCACGCCGCGGCCGTTGGCAGGACGTAGCGCTCGAAGGCGGCGACGGTGACGCGGCCGTTCGGGTCGGCCTCCTCGCCCCAGAGCTCAGGTGCCGCAAATCCCACCGTGTAGAGCCAGTCCGGGTTCTCGCCCCGGCCATGGGCGTTGGTGTCGGGCAGGACGAAGGCGCCGTGCACCGCCTCGATCCGGCCGCGTCGTCCGCGGACGTAGCGCGGCAGGCGGGTGTGGCCGGAGGGGTGGATGTTGCGCATCGTCACCGCCGCGCCGACGGAGAAGCGCGCCGGCGCCGGGGCCGGCCGGTCGCTCGGGAAGCCGGCGCGGAAGCGCGGCGCCAGGATGTCGGCGGTCAGCACCCGCGCGATGGGGACGGCCGGCAGGTCAGGCGTGCCGCGCGCCACTTCTTCCGGCTGCGCCAAGCCGAGGTCGGCGAGCTGGCCCTCGAGCGCCCTCAGCCAGATCATGTAGTAGCTCGCGCGGAGGTACTCGCCCGGCGGCAGCGATTCGCGGGCGGCGCGGCTGCCGTCGAGCGTCCAGGCACCGGTGAAGCCCATCGCCATGGCGAGCGCGAACACGCGCTTCTCCCAATCGGCGTGGAAGACCGGCTCGTCCGGCTCGGGCGCGATCGCGCCGAAGCCGTGCATGCCGCCGAGGTCCTGGCCGCCATTCACGGCCGGGCTCGGGCCAAGCCGGTGCCGATCATCGCGTCGCGGGTGACGAGGCTCGCGAGCGCGGCCTCGTCGAGCCCGTCCGTGCCCGCG
Source organism: uncultured Methylobacterium sp. (assembly GCF_964242245.1). Taxonomy (NCBI): domain Bacteria; kingdom Pseudomonadati; phylum Pseudomonadota; class Alphaproteobacteria; order Hyphomicrobiales; family Methylobacteriaceae; genus Methylobacterium; species uncultured Methylobacterium sp. Next base: position 19,093 of record NZ_CAXTBY010000058.1, read on the forward strand.
GGCCGCATCGGCAGGACCATGTAGCGGAGCTCGGCGGTGGAATCCCACACGGTGATCCGCGTCGTCCCGGGCAGGATGAGGCCGAACTCGGCGAGCACCCCGCGCGGGTCGATCACGGCGCGTGCCCGGTAGGGCGGCGCCTTGTACCAGACGGGGGGCAGGCCGAGCACTGGCCACGGGTAGCAGGAGCACAGGGTGCAGACGACGAGGTTGTGCGCCTCGGGCGTGTTCTCGACCACGACCATGTGCTCGCCGCCGCGCCCGCCGATGTCGAGCTCGGCGATTGCCGCGGTGGCGTCCGCGAGCAGACGCGCACGGTAGGCCGGATCGATCCAGGCGCGGGCGACCACCCGGGCGCCGTTGTGCGGGCCGACCCGCGTCTCGTACATCTCGACGAGCGCGTCCAGCGCCGCCGGCTCGACGTAGCCCTTCTGCACCAGGATCGATTCCAGCGCCCGCACCCGCGCCTCGATCGGCGAGAGCTCGCCGTGCGCGTGGTCATGCTCATGGTGGTGTTCGTGCGCCATCAAGGCTTCCGCGGATGTGGCAGAGGACGGGCGAGAGTGGCCCGCACGCCTTTGGCTGTCCAGCGCCGGTGATGCCTGGAGGCCGCCCGACCAGCGCGAGACACCGGCTCAGAACGTCTTCGTCTCTCGCGGCCGCCGCAAGAAGCCGAAGGACAGGCCGATGCCGGAGCGGACCCGGCGCGACGATCCCAAGCCGCGATCCCAAGCCGCGATCAGGCGAGGCCGAGCCGCCACAACCGGCCCGCCCAGGCGGCTTCCCGCTTTCACCCGCATCAGGCCGCGGCTCAGCCGGTCACTCGACCCCTCCAGCATCAGGCCGGCGCGCAGTCACGGGACCGAACCTCGATGAGCCCGGCTCACCGAGGTTCGGCATCAGCCTTCGCGGGCCTTGGGCGTCAGCTTCAGGATGCGACCGTCCGGGCCGTCGGTCACGGCGTAGACCGCGCCGTCCGGACCGACGCGCACGTCGCGGATGCGGGCGTCGAGCGGTACGCGCTCCTCGGTGACGACCGTGTCGCCGTCGCGTCGCAGCACCACGATCCCGCCGCTGACGAGGCCGCCGACCAGGAAGGCGTCCTTCCAGGCCGGGAACAGGCCGCCGGTGTAGAGCGCCATGCCGCAGGGGCCGATGACCGGGTCCCAGTAGTAGACCGGCTGCACCGTGCCGGGCGCCTGGGTGAGGCCCGCGCCGAGCTTGGCCCCGGAATACTCGATGCCGTAGCTGGCGACCGGCCAGCCGTAGTTCAGGCCGGGCCGCGGCCGGTTCAGCTCGTCGCCGCCGCGCGGGCCGTGCTCCACGGTCCAGAGCCGTCCCTGCCCGTCGAGGGCGGCCGCCTGCACGTTGCGGTGGCCGTAGGACCAGATCTCGGGCCTCGCCTTGTCGCTGCCGAAGAAGGGGTTGTCCTTCGGCGCGTTGCCGTCGGCGTCGATGCGGAACACCTTGCCCAGCCCGCTGCCGAGGTCCTGCGCCTGGACGCGCGTCACCGCGTCGGAGCGCTCGCCGACGGTCACGTAGAGCGTGCCGTCGGCGTTGGGCACGAGGCGCGAGCCGAAGTGCTTGTCGCCGGCATAGGTCGGCACTTGGCGGAAGATGACCTTCACCGCCTCCAGCCTGCCGCCGCCCCTGCCGTCCTCCGCGAGCTTGGCCCTGGCGACCGTCGTGCCGTTGCCCCCCTCGCGCGGCTCCGCGTAGCTGACGTAGAGCGTCCGGTCGGCGGCGAAGTCCGGGCTCAGCGCGATGTCGAGGAGCCCCCCCTGCCCGCGGGCATCGACCTTCGGGACGCCCGCGACCGCCGGACCCGGGGTTCCGTCCCGGGCGACGATCCGGATCGTGCCGGCCTTCTCCGTGACGATCATCCGGCCGTCGGGCAGGAACTCCATCGCCCACGGGCTCGCCAAACCCGTCACCATTGTCGCGACGTCGACCCTGGCGGCCTCCGCGGGCCTGGGCGCCCGGGTCTGGTTCGGCAGCAGCGGCGCGTAGGTCGTGTTCGGCGGCGCGGTCTCCGCCGGGCTGCCCGCGCCCGGAGCGGACGGCGCGGCGAACGCGCCGCCCTCGATGCGGGACGGGCGCGGCTCGGCCCCCGCCCAGGCCCGTGCGGCCGGACCGGATGCCAGCGCCGCCGCGGCGGCGAGAACGAGGGTTTTGATGCGCGTCACCTGTGATCCTCCTGGGAAGCGACCAGCGCGGATAGGCGCGCTCTGCCGGTTGCGCCGGTCTTCGGGAGCGTTCGGTGCAGATGGAGCAGGGCGGGCGGCAATGCGAGCGCCGTCCCGGCCCGCGCGGGCTTTCGACCGTCGCCGAGGCGGCGCGGCATGATGGGCGCGGGACACCGCCATGCGGCCGGGCGGGTTCGCCTTGACCGCGCGGGGCCCGGCCGCCACTTCTAAGACATCGATCGGGCAAAGCCTGCGGCAGGCAGCCGTGCGATCTTTCGAAAGGGACGCGTGATGGCGACGGTGAAAGTGACCGACGCGAGCTTCGAGCAGGACGTTCTCAAGTCCGTAGAGCCCGTGGTCGTGGATTTCTGGGCGGAGTGGTGCGGCCCCTGCCGGCAGATCGGCCCGGCGCTCGAGGAGATCGCCACGGACATGCAGGGCCGGGTGAAGATCGCCAAGGTCAACGTCGACGAGAACCCCGGCATCGCCTCGCAGTACGGCATCCGCTCGATCCCGACGCTGCTGCTGTTCAAGAACGGCGAGCGGGTCGACCAGAAGGTCGGCGCGGCGCCCAAGGGCGATCTCGCCCGCTGGATCAGCGCGCAGACCGCCAGCGCCTGATGGTTTTCCATAGAGGAAGCTCGCCTCCGTGGCGGAGGCGAGCTTCCTTCTTACAGCGCTTGGCGAAGGCTCTCATCAGGCGAGGACCCAAGAAGAAAGCCCGGCCGTGAGGCCGGGCTTTCTCCGTTTCGAGACCCGATCGTGCCGGACCCGGGCTCTGAGCGGCCCGTGGTCCGGAAGCGCGGCCTAGTAGGAGCCGAACTTGTAGTTCAGGCCGGCGCGGACGACGGCGAACTCGGTTTCGCGGGCGCCACCGGCAATGTAGACGAGGTTCTGTGCTCCAGAGTAAATGCCGCCAACAGTATTTCGACTGCGATCGAGGCTGACATACAGACCTTCGACCTTCAGCGTAACTGCAGAGGATCGGAAGAAGTTCAGGAATGAGTCGGTCGGAAGCGCGTACTCGACGCCCCCGCCGGCGGCGTAGCCGGTCCGGAACTCGTCTCTGCTGCCGAGGCCGATCGAGGAAAAGTTCTGGTCCTGCTCGCCAGAGCCGTAGGCAAAACCGCCGGTTCCATAGAACAGGACGCGGTCGAAGGCGTAGCCGATGCGGCCGCGAACGGTGCCGAAGTAGTCGAGGCCGTTGCCGCGGGTCACAATGCCTGCTCGCGGCGGAACCGCAAACGCGAAGCCTCCATTGCCCGTATAGGTGAAGTTCTGGGTTCCAATGGCACGGCGACCGGTATCAAGGTACTGAGCATCGGCCTCGACACCGATCACGACGCCGCTGCCCGGAGTGAACTGATAGTTGTAGCCGATCTGCGCGCCGCCGCTGAAGCCGTCCGACTGGCCCTGGTTGGTCGTGGCGATGAGCACGTTGGTGTCCGGCGAACCGACCACGGAGCCGGCCGGCAGGCCGTAGACCTTCCGGTCTTCGCCGGCGTCGAACGCGTAGCCCGCGTTGATACCGAAGTAGAAGCCGGTCCAGGTGAAGACCGGAACCGGCGTGAACACCGGCGGCGGCGCGCGGCGCGGAAGGTCCGCTGCGGACGCAGCGGCGGTCAGCGCCGTGAACGCTGCCAACGATGCGAGTAGCTTTTTCATGTCGATGATCCCCATCCCAATGCCCGATCCTTCGGCACGATAGGTGATTTCCGACGGTCAAGATGTAGCGCATCGGCAACAGGCCGGTCGCGTCTGAGTTGTCGGTCTCGCGTTGTGCAGCATTGCGCGTCGTCGGATGCGCAGGACCCCGTTCTGAAGTCAGGTTGGCGGCGTGCCGTTGGCGGTCAGGACCGCGCCCGCGAGGTAGAGCGAGCCGCAGATCAGGATGCGCGGCGGCTGCTCGAAGGCGATGTCGGCGACCGTGGCGAGGGCCGCCTCGATGCTCGGGGCGACCCGCGCGTTCAGCCCCACCTGGGCTGCGATTCCCGCCACCTCCTCGGCCGGGCGCGCCGCCATCTGCCCGGCGATCGGCACGGCGATCAGGGCGCGGGCCAGCCCGACGAAGTGGCGCAGGAACCCTTCCGCATCCTTGGTGCCGAGCAGGCCGACGATGAGCACCAGCGGCACATCGCTGCGCTCGCCGAGATCGGCCAGCGCCGTGGCGAGGATGCGGCCGCCGTCGATGTTGTGGCCGCCGTCGAGCCAGAGTTCGGCGCCGGCCGGGACGAGGGCGGCGAGCCGCCCGCGCCCGAGCCGCTGCATCCGACCCGGCCAGTCGACGTTGCGCAGGCCGGCCTCGACCGCAGCGATCCCGATGTCGCCGAAGCCTGCCGCGCGGAGCGCCGCGATGGCGGTGCCCGCGTTGGTGAACTGATGGCGCCCGATCAGCCGCGGCCTGGGCAGGTCGAACAGGTCGACCTCGTCCTGGTAGACGAGGCGCCCGCTGTCCTCGTGCACGGAAAAATCCTGGTTGCCGACGAGGACGGGGGTCGCGCCGACCGCCTCGGCGCGGCGGCACAGCACGGCATCCGCCTCGGCATAGTCCTGCGCCGCGATCACCGCCGGGCAGCCGCGCTTGAAGATGCCGGCCTTCTCGATCGCTACCGATTCGACGGTGTCGCCGAGGTACTCCGCGTGGTCGCGCCCGATCGGCGTGACCACCGCCGCCGCGGGCCTGTCGATCACATTGGTGGCGTCGACCCGGCCGCCCAAGCCCACCTCCAGCAGCAGTACGTCGGCCGGCCCCTCGGAGAACAGCAGCAGGGCTGCGGCCGTGGTGATCTCGAACACCGTGATCGGATCGCCGGCGTTGGCCGCCTCGCACCGGGCCAAGGCCTCGGCCAAGCGGTCCTCGGGCACGTAGTGGCCGCCGCCGATGCCACCGATGCGGATACGCTCGTGGAAGCGCACCAAGTGGGGCGAGGTGTAGACGTGCGCGGCCAAGCCGCCTGCCTCCAGGATCGCCCGCATGAAGGCGATGGTCGA
>NZ_CAXTBY010000059.1:0-4271 GCF_964242245.1 uncultured Methylobacterium sp.
CCGCCTTCAACTTCCACGGCTTCCGCTTCCAGGTGCTGCGCAAGGCCAAGAACCGGATCACGACGCTCCGGATCGCGCCGTTGGAACCGGCTCCGGGAACCAAGCGCCCGGACGCGTGAGGCGCGCCGCATGCGGTCGCGATCGATCGGTCTCGAAGCATCGGGCGCGCGGGCGGACGCCGCAACGCCGTCGCCGCGCGCATGACAGATCCGGACCGGGCGAGATCGTCCGGCGCGTCGCCGCCGGTCAAGCTTCAGGCTTTCATCACGATCTGGAACTACCTTGATCCGGCGTGCATCGGCGTTCGGGAAGGCAGGGGGGCACTTGCCATCCGCAGGGCAGGGAGGGATCGTGAACGATCCATGCATCTCGATATCTCGACCCTGCTGCTGGTGACCTGCGTCCTGACCTTCCTGGTCGGGGCGTTGTTTCTCCTGTCCTGGGCGCAGGCCCGCACCACCCGGTCGCTCGCGATCTGGGGCATCGCCCACATCCTCGGCTCGATCGCCTCCGGCGGCTTGGCGCTCCGCGGGATCATCCCGGACTGGGCGTCCATCGCCGCCGCCAACGGGGTCCTGATCGGCGCCTACGGCCTGATCTGGAGCGGCGTGCGCGCCTTCGAGGGACGAAGCCTGCGCCTGCCGGTCGCGCTCTCGGGCGGCGGGCTCTTCGCGGCAGCCTGCGCAGTTCCCGCCTTCTACGCCTCGGTCGAGGCGCGGGTGATCCTCGCCTCCGCCATCGCGGCCGCGTTCTGCGCGGCCTGCGCCGTCGAGATCTGGCGCGGGCGGCGCGAGCGGCTCGTGTCGCGCTACCCGGCGGTGATCCTGCTCGCCGCCTACGGCGCATGCTACGCCGCCCGGATTCCGGCAGCGATCGTCGCGCCGCTGCCGCGCGGCGCCAACCCGCTTCAATCGCCCTGGCTCGCGGTGCTGTGCTTTGCCGGCATGCTGTTCACGATCGCCATCGCCTTCGTCTTCATGGCGCTGACCAAGGAGCGGGCCGAGCGGGCGCAGCGCCTTGCCGCCTCGCTCGATCCCCTCACGGGCATCGCCAACCGCCGCGCCTTCGTCGCCGACGCCGAGGCCGTGCTGGCGCAGCCCCGCCGGAGCGCCCTCCTCCTGTTCGACCTCGACCACTTCAAGAGCATTAACGACACCTACGGTCACGCCGTCGGCGATGGTGTCCTCATCGGCTTCTGCGCGATCGGGCGGTTGCTCCTGCCGGAGGGCGCCGTGTTCGGACGGGTGGGCGGCGAGGAATTCGCCTCCCTGATCCCGGACCGGACCGCGGAGGCCGCGCGCGCCGACGCCGCCCGGATCGGGCGCGCCTTCGCCGCCCTCCGGCTTCCCACCCTGCCGCACTTGAGACCGAGCGTCAGCGTCGGGATCGCCGACGCCGCGCCCGGCGAACGGGACTTCGACGCCCTGATGCGCCGGGCCGACCTCGCCCTCTACCGCGCCAAGCAGAACGGCCGGAACCGGGTGGAACTCGCCGGGCCGGAGGGGCGCGGCGATCACGCGATGCTCGGCCGCGCGCGCCTCGACGGGCGGGCCCGCGAAGGACGGCGTTCCTTGAACCGGTGAGCGGCGCGCGTATCTCAGCACGGGTCATCGCACCGAGGACCCGATGCGCATCTTCCACCACGCCGACGCCGTCCGGCACGATCCCGAGCGGTATTTTCGGCGCGGCGCCATCATCCCGCATCCGGAGCAGGCGGTCCGCTACCGCATCCTGCGCGACGCCGCCGCGAACGCCGGCCACGGGCTGATCGACGCGCCCGATCACGGCCTCGACCCCATCCGCGCCGTTCACGATGCCGGCTACGTCGCGTTCCTCCGCGAGGCCTGGGGCCGGCGCGGCGAGATGCCGGGCTCCGGCGAGGAGGTGATGGCCGGGATCTTCGCCCGCCCGCAGATGCACCGGCGGCCGGAGGGCATGCTCGGGCTCGTCGGGCTCTACACGGCCGACACCTCGACGCCGATCCGGGCCGGCACCTGGGCCGCGGTCCACGGCTCGGCCCAGGCCGCCGTGGCGGCAGCCGACGCGGCTTTGGCCCACGGCCACGCCTACGCCCTGAGCCGACCCCCCGGCCACCACGCCTACGCGGACTCGGCCGGCGGGTTCTGCTTCCTCAACAACAGCGCGATCGCCGCCGAGCGAATGCGCGCGACCGGCGGCAGGGTCGCGATCCTCGACATCGACGTGCATCACGGCAACGGCACGCAGGGCATCTTCTACGCCCGCTCCGACGTGCTGACGGTCTCGGTCCACGCCGACCCGGCCGATTATTTCCCGTTCTATACCGGCTACGCCGACGAGACCGGTGCGGGCGAGGGCGCCGGCTTCAATCGCAACCTGACGCTCCCGCTCGGATCAGGCGACACGCCCTGGCTCGCCGCGATCAAGGCGGGCCTCTCGGCGATCCTCGCGCACCGCCCCCGCGGCCTCGTCGTGGCGCTGGGCCTCGACGCGTCCGCGGACGATCCGATCGGTGCGCTGACGGTGACGCGGGCGGGATTTGCCGCGGCGGCCGCGTCCATCGCCCGCGCGGGCCTGCCAACTGCGATCGTCCAGGAGGGTGGCTACCTCTGCGAGGCGCTCCCGCACAACCTCGTCACCTTCCTCGACGCTTTCGACGCCGCCAGGGGCTGACCCCGCCGACCGATCAGCCGGTTGCGGCTGCACTGTCCTGCGGCAGCGCGCGCACGAGCTTGGCGACTTCGCGCCAAGCCACGCCGATGTGGGTGTCGATCTCGCGCAGGATCTCCGCGCGGTTCCCGCCCTCGATGGCGGCCAGCACCGGCGCATGGGTGCGCGCGATCCGGGCCGGATCGTCGTAGAGCCGGCCGATCAGTCCGATGACGACACGCATCTCCGCGGCCAGATCGTCGAACAGGCGTAGCATCCGCCGGCTCCCGGCCGCCTCGCAGATCAGGCGGTGGAACCGGTAATCCTCCTCGACCTGGGCGGCCAGATCGTTGCGGGCGGCGGTCCCGTCCAGCACGCTGAGCTGCGCCCGCAGGGCGTCCCGCGTCGCGGGCGTCAGGCGCTCAGCGGCGAGGAGTGCGGCGTGGCGCTCGATGCACAGGCGCAGGTCGTAGAGCTCGTCGATGTCGTCGGGCGCCAGCACCCGCACCGAGAAGCCGCGCCGGGGCGAGGCCACAAGCAGGCCCTGGCTCTCCAGCAGGCGGGCGGCCTCCCGCACCGGCGCGCGGCTGACGGCGAGCTCGCGGGCGATCGCCGCCTCGACCACCCGGGCGCCGGGCCGGAGCCGGCCCTCGACGATGGCCGCGCTCAGCCGCCGCGCGATCTGGCGCACGAGATCGCTCTCGGTCAGCGCCGGCAGGCCGACCGGGGGTTCCATCAGGCGCATGGTGTCTCCGCGGCCGCCCCATCCGCGTAGGTCAACCCGCGCGTCTTGTCGACTGTCGACAGTTTCGACTTGCGGCCCCGGGCGCGTGGGTGCAGTCTGGCGTCCTACGCACCCGTTCGCGAGGCGACAGCATGAGCAATCCCGTCCGGCTCCGGCCTCACGATTCCCCGCAGCCCGCGATCGACGCGATGCGGGTCGATCTCGCCGCCGCCTACCGGCTGATCCACCGCCTCGGCCTCGACGACAGCATCTACACCCACATCTCCGCCCGCCTGCCCGGCGACGGCGAGCGCTTCCTGATCAACCCCTACGGGATGCGCTTCGAGGAGGTGACGCCGCAAAACCTCGTCACCGTCGACATCGACGGGCGGGTGATCGACGATCCGCTCAAGCTCGGCATCAACCCGGCCGGCTTCACGATCCACAGCGCGATCCACGCCGCCCGCCACGACGCGGTCTGCGTGCTGCACACCCACACGGTGGCCGGCGTCGCCGTCTCCTGCCAGGAGGAGGGATTGCTGCCGCTGAACCAGTGGTCGATGCAGTTTGCCGGCCGGATCGCCTACCACGACTACGAGGGCATCGCGCTCGACCTCGACGAGCGCCAGCGGCTGGTGGCCGACATCGGCGACAAGTTCGTGATGGTGCTGCGCAGCCACGGCCTGCTCACCTGCGGGCGCTCCGTCGGCGAGGCGTTCAAGCTGATGCACAACATGGAGCGCTCCTGCCGGGCGCAGCTCGCGATCCAGTCGTCGGGGGCACCGGTCATCCGTCCGTCGGCGGCCGTCGCCGCCAAGACCGCCGGGCAGTACGCTGTCGGCTACGACCGGGTCGAGGTCGAGGGCGCCCCCGACAACGAGTGGGACGCCTTCAAGCGGATGCTGGCGCGCACGGACCC